>NZ_CAXBLF010000014.1:0-61775 GCF_963976535.1 uncultured Algibacter sp.
GAGTAAGAAACAAAATTCTATAATTAAGAAGAAATAAAACCTCCACTTAGTTTCCTGTGTTTATGTTTTTTGTCATTCCGACGCAGGAGGAATCTCGTCCTGAATTTAAAAGCTTATTATGTAATTTCTCCTTTGTCGAAATGACAAACGGGTTTCAGATAAGAACTGTACTTAGCGGATAAGTGGTTAGGGATTGAACGCCCCGATAGCTATCGGGATGTTTGAGCTCCCCGACGTAGGAGGGAGCGTGTAGTGAAAGCCCGACCCTTTTTTGGGAAGCGCCCAAATAATATTGCTATATTTTTTAAAATGTATTTTGGTGCCGTATATTTGCATTTTATTTTTACACTTATGAGCACACCTCCAAATCCTGAAGAATTTTATAAAAAATTAAAGGCGCAATTACTTGATACAGCGCTTTGGCCAACAGCGTATCTGTATAAATTTATTGTGATTACTGATAAAGAAAAGATAAAGCAAATAGAAGTGATTTTTAATCACCTAGGAGCTGTTATTGAAACTAAAGCATCGAAAAACGGTAAATATACTAGTTTGTCAATTCATGTTAATATGAAAAACCCTGATGCAGTAATCGAAATATATAAGGAAGTTGCAGAAAAAGTTGAAGGCGTTATAAGTCTTTAATTATTTTTTGTATTTTGCGCTGGCATAAGAACTTCGTGCAACAACATTTAACTCTACACATTTTATTTTGATAGATAATTTAGAATACAACACAGAGCGTGAACATTTAATCATTCCGGAATATGGTCGCCATATGCAAAAAATGATTAATCATGCAAAAACACTTGAAACAAAAGAGGAACGGAACAAAGTAGCAAAAGGTATTATTGCTGTAATGGGCAATATGCAACCGCACTTAAGAGATGTTCCAGATTTTCAGCATAAATTGTGGGATCAACTCTTTATCATGTCTAATTTTGAATTGGATGCTGATTCTCCTTTTGAAATACCTACCAAGGAAATTTATGAGGAGCGCCCAGAGGTATTAGAATATCCGCAAAATTTTCCTAAATATCGTTTTTACGGAAACAATATTAAAACCATGATTGATGTGGCTAATACATGGGAAGATGGAGATTTAAAGGAAGCATTGACCTACACGATTGCTAACCACATGAAGAAGTGTTTTTTAAATTGGAATAAAGATACGGTTGAAGATGCCGTAATTTTCGATCACCTTTTTGAACTTTCTGGAGGGAAACTTAATCTAAAAGATTCTGAAGAAGGTTTATCCGACTCAGCCAGTTTGTTGCGTACAAAAGGTAAATATTCAAGTAATACTAGTAAGAAACCTCACCACAAGAAAAACACAAGCAACCGCCAAAGAAAACGCTACTAATCAAGCATGGGAACATTTAAAATTGAAGGTGGTCACCAATTAAAAGGAAGCATTCAACCTCAAGGAGCCAAAAATGAAGCGTTACAAATTTTATGTGCTGTTTTGCTGACTCCAGAACTTGTAACAATTAACAATATACCTGACATCGTAGATGTAAATAAACTGATTAGTTTATTAAAAAAGCTTGGTGTTAAAGTTGAAAAACTGGGTAAAGGTTCTTTTAGTTTTCAAGCAGATGAAGTTGATTTAAATTACCTAGAATCAGACCAATTTAAAATAGATGGACGTGGTTTACGAGGTTCAATTATGATTGTTGGCCCTTTATTAGCTCGTTTTGGTAGAGGATATATTCCTAAACCTGGAGGCGATAAAATTGGTCGTCGTCGTTTAGATACGCATTTTGATGGCTTAATAAAACTTGGTGCCAAATTTGGCTATAGCAAGGAAGAACAGTTTTATGGTGTTGAAGCAAAAAGGCTAAAAGGGACTTATATGTTGCTTGAAGAAGCTTCTGTAACTGGTACAGCAAATATTGTAATGGCTGCCGTTTTAGCTGAAGGGCAAACGACTATTTATAACGCCGCTTGCGAACCATATTTACAGCAATTATGTAAGATGCTGAATAGAATGGGCGCTAAAATTAGTGGTGTTGGTTCTAACATGTTAATTATTGACGGTGTTGATAATTTAGGTGGTACCGATCATACTATGCTTCCAGATATGATTGAAATTGGAAGTTGGATTGGTCTTGCGGCTATGACCAAAAGTGAGTTAACAATAACCAATGTATCTTGGAATGATTTGGGAGTGATACCAAACGTGTTCAGGAAATTAGGAATTACTGTTGAAAAGCAAGGTGATGATATTCACATTCCGGCACATACAGATGGGTATGAAATTCAAAGTTTTATTGATGGTTCTATATTAACTATTTCTGATGCACCTTGGCCAGGGTTTACTCCAGATTTATTGAGTATTATTTTAGTTGTCGCAACACAAGCAAGAGGAAGCGTTTTGATACACCAAAAAATGTTTGAAAGCCGATTGTTCTTTGTGGATAAACTAATAGATATGGGAGCGAAAATTATACTTTGCGATCCACATCGTGCTACAGTTATTGGTCATGATTTTAAGTCTACATTAAAAGCAACTACAATGACTTCACCAGATATACGTGCTGGTGTATCATTATTAATTGCAGCACTTTCTGCAAAAGGAACATCGACTATACAGAATATAGAGCAGATTGACCGTGGTTATGAAAATATTGATGAACGTTTGCGTGCTATTGGAGCTAGAATTGAACGTATTTAGAGTTAAGAGACGCTTTTAAAATTAGAATAAACTATTTTTAAATTCGATTGGAAGGGGTCTACGTTTTCTATAATTTCTTCTTGTTTTAATGATTCTACGTACTCTTCTAGAATGGATAGCGGAATTTTTATGTGTTGGGCAGTTTTTATGTTACGCTTGAACTCTATTTCTAAAGTTTTATCCTTTTCATTAAAACTAAGATTTTTGATAATTGAAGGGTTAAAATTTAGACGTATCATAACTTGTTGTTTTTTAGATTCGTATATAAGTAAAGGTAAGTCTAAAATTTATCAAATGAAATACGTAGAAGTACGTACTTTAAGTTTGTGAAGATGATTTGAGTATTATTTTGATAGAAATTATAAGTAAATCACTTTATTCACTAAATACGAGATTTTTTATCCTTAAAGTTTTCAAAATTTGATTTTGTATTGGCTTTTGGAAAACTATTATTTTTCATATCCGTATCTGCAAATTCAAAATTAGGATCTAAATTTACTTGACGTACTTCTTTTTCTTTTATAAACGTTTTCTGAATTTTATATTCATTTCTTCGCCAAATATCTGAAGGTAAAGTATCAATTTCTGAAGTGCCATCTGTAAAAATCCATTCAATTGAAACGGGCATTACTAGTCCACCTAAATTCTTAATTGTCACCTCATAAATATTTTTTCCAGAGAGTTGTTTACGAATTTCAGGCTCATTTATTCTAGATAAAAATTGGCCGTAAGCCTTATCTGGAGTAGAAGTCATAGTTACTACTTCAGGACCATTAGAAAAATCTTTAGCTTCTATTTCAGCATTATTACCATCAGCTGTAATTTTTACCTTTGAAGTGCTTTTTTGATCTTCAATATTAGAATTTTCTTCATAAACTTTAAACCATTTTACATGACTTAGTTCCATGTCAACATGATCAGTAGTAAAAAACCAACCTCTGTAAAACCAGTCTAAATCGGTTGCGGTAGCATCTTCTAATGTTCTAAATAAATCAGCAGGATTTGGGTGTTTATATTTCCAGCGGTTTGCATATTCTCTAAAAGCTTCATCAAAGAGTTCTTTTCCAATAATAGAGTTTCTAAGCATCTGTAATCCAACCGTTGGTTTTAAATAGAAATTAGCGCCAAATTGCGACAATAATTCATTGTCAGAAGTGGTCATAATAGGTCTTAATATGTTTTTATCACCACTCATAAAAGGCACAATGCTTTTTGGTGTTACATTATTGAAATTTGGGTAACGTTCTTTTACTGTTCTTTGATGAAGAAAAGTATTTAAACCTTCATCCATCCACATCCATTTACGTTCGTCCGAGCTTACAATCATAGGGAACCAATTATGTCCAACTTCATGAATAATAGTACCAATCATACCTTGTTTTGCCTTATCACTTATTTTTCCATTTATTGGTCTTCCGCCATTAAAACTAATCATTGGGAATTCCATTCCAATATTTGAAGTGTTAACTGAAATACATACAGGATAAGGATAATCAAAAGTAGCTTCAGAATATACTTCTAAGGCATGCATAATGGCTGTTGTAGATGATTCTTGCCATATTGGTAATCCTTCTTTAGGATAGAACGACATGGCCATAACCGTATTAGTTGGTAATTTTACAGCTTGGGCATCCCACATAAACTTTCTAGAAGATGCAAATGCAAAATCTCTAACATTTTTCGCATTAAACTTCCACGTTTTTTGTTTTGTTGATTTTTGTTTTTCGTTAGCCTCAGCTTCTTCTTTGGTGATAATCATTACTGGTTTATCTAAATATTTTTTAGCTTGTTCTAACCTTTTTCGCTGCGTCTTGGTTAATACGGATTCGCTATTTAGAAGCACTCCCGTAGAAGCAATAATATGGTCTTCGGGCACAGTAATTTCAACTTCATAATCACCAAATTCTAAAGCAAACTCTCCTAGTTTTTGAAACTGTTGATTTTGCCAACCTTCTGTATCATTATAAACGGCCATTCTTGGAAACCAATGCGCAATCAGGTAAACGGTATTATCATCTTCAGGAAAGTATTCATAACCCTCTCTTGATAATATATACATGCTTCTATCAGTAATGGGGTAAGACCAAGCAATAGAAAGTTTAGTAGATTCACCAGACCTTAAAATAGTATTCAATTTAACTTTCATCATGGTATTATTAACCATGGTTTTTATATTGTTACCATTAGCATCTTTAACATGCTTTATTGAATAACCGGCAGGAAAATCGATAGCTCTAGTAAGAAATTGCAAATTTCTAGTGTTTATAGAATCCTTCATTCTATTATTCATACCACCAAAATCTTCATTCTCTTTTTTATTGACGTTTTGTTCAAGTTGCATCCATAAATAACTTAAATCATCAGGAGAATTATTAAAATAAGTTATGGTTTCTTCACCGTTTAACGTATTGTTTTTTTCGTCAATTATTGCCTTAATTTTATAATCTGCACGTTGCTGCCAATAAGCGCTTCCTGGTGCTCCACTAGCTGTTCTATAAGTATTTGGGGGATCAATCATTTGATCTATAGGTTCAAATTTACCTTGCCAAGGTTTCGTTTGTGCTTTTATTGTTGAAAACGAGAAAAATGTCAGAAATGCTAAAAAAAGAAATCGCATAATCTTTAAATTATTTTAGAATTAGTTACGTGCAAGATAGCAATTAATTAATATAAACTACTTGGTTTTTTGTTGCTTAAAGCATAAGTGTTCAGTACATTTGCAGCCCTAAATAGAAATTAAATCATGACTAAGAAAAAAGATTTAACCTTTGATGTGTTAATAGAAATACCAAAAGGAAGTAGAAATAAATATGAATACGATTTTACACTGCATAAAATTCGTTTTGATCGTATGTTATTTTCATCAATGATGTACCCTGGAGACTATGGTTTTATTCCAGAAACTTTGGCATTAGACCAAGATCCTTTAGATGTATTGGTAATGGGAACAGAGCCAACTTACCCTATGGTAGTTATGGAAGTACGACCTATTGGAGTTTTTCACATGACCGATGAAAAAGGACCAGATGAAAAAATTATTTGTGTACCTGTTTCTGATCCTATTTGGAGTAATAATAAAGATATTAGCGATTTAAACCCACACAGATTAAAAGAAATTGAACACTTTTTTCAAGTTTATAAAGATTTAGAAAAGAAAAAAGTTGATACTGGAGGTTGGGGAAATGCTGAAGAAGCTGTTAAAATATATCATGAATGTGTAGCACGTTATGATAAAAGTGAGCACAAGAAAAAACGCACATTTACAATCTAATAATCAGATTCTTAAAATACCTACTGAAAAATGAGTCATCTTTAATTAAAGGTGGCTTTTTTTATCACTAATATTTTCATATTTTCGTCGAGTTAAAAAAAAATATTTAATTTAAACTAACTAACTGAATATGGAATTAATAGTAAAATTTTTACCACTTTTTGGTGTTGTAGCTTTAATTTTCGTTTTTCTAAAAAGCGGATGGGTTTCAAAACAAGAAGTTGGTAATGAAAAAATGTCGCGTATAGCTAAGAATATTGCAGACGGAGCCATGGCATTTTTAAAAGCCGAATACAAGGTTTTAGCAATTTTTGTGGTAGCAGTAGCTATCTTGTTATATTTTAAAGGTGCTACTGAAACAGGGTCTAACGGAATGGTAGCATTATCATTCATTGTAGGAGCTATTTGTTCTGCTTTAGCTGGATTCATCGGGATGAAAGTGGCAACCAAAGCCAATGTTAGAACTACGGAAGCTGCAAGAACATCATTAGGACGCGCATTAGAAGTGGCGTTTGCAGGAGGAGCCGTAATGGGCTTAGGTGTTGTAGGTTTGGGTATTTTAGGATTAAGTGGCTTATTTATGGCATATCAATGGATGTGGCCTGGAGCTGAAAATCTATCGATGGTATTAAATGTGCTTTCAGGATTTTCTTTAGGAGCATCATCTATAGCTTTATTTGCACGTGTTGGTGGAGGAATTTATACAAAGGCAGCCGATGTTGGTGCAGATTTAGTTGGTAAAGTTGAAGCCGGTATCCCTGAAGATCATCCATTAAACCCAGCAACTATTGCAGATAATGTTGGTGATAATGTTGGAGATGTTGCAGGTATGGGCGCTGATTTATTTGAATCTTATGTTGGTTCTATAATTGGTACTATGGTATTAGGAGCTATTATTATAACACCTAATTTTGATGGTTTAGGAGCTGTTTACTTACCTTTAGTTCTAGGAGCTATAGGAATTGTAATGTCTATCATAGGAACATTTTTTGTAAAAGTAAAAGATGGTGGCAATCCTCAAACAGCATTAAATATTGGCGAATTTGGTTCTGCAGGGTTAATGGCTGTTGCAACTTATTTTTTAATTCAAGAATTTATTCCAGAAACGTTTAACTTAAATGGTGTAGAGTATACCTCTTTGGGTGTGTTTTTTGCTGTAATTGCTGGTTTAATTGCTGGTTTAGCTGTTGGGAAAATAACGGAGTATTATACGGCTACAGGTAAAAAACCTGTCATGTCAATTGTTCGACAATCTGAAACTGGAGCAGCTACAAATATTATTGCTGGTTTAGGTGTTGGTATGATGTCAACAATGATTCCTATTCTTTTGATTGCTGCGGCTATTATGGTATCGCATCATTATGCAGGTTTATACGGTATTGCTATTGCTGCGGTAGGTATGCTAGCAAATACAGGTATCCAATTAGCAGTTGATGCTTACGGCCCCATCTGTGATAATGCAGGTGGAATTGCTGAAATGGCTGAACTACCAAAAGAAGTACGCGAACGTACCGATAAATTAGATGCGGTTGGTAACACGACTGCAGCAGTTGGTAAAGGTTTTGCCATTGCTTCTGCAGCCTTAACAGCCTTAGCATTATTTGCTGCTTTTATGCAGACTGCTGGCGTTACTGCAATTGATGTGTCAAAACCAGGCATTATGGCAGGTTTATTAGTTGGTGGGATGTTACCATTTGTGTTTTCAGCATTATCAATGAATGCTGTTGGAAGAGCTGCTATGGCAATGATTGAAGAAGTTAGACGTCAATTTAGAGATATTCCGCAATTAAAAGCGGCATTAGTAGTAATGCGTAAGTACGATTCAGATATGACTAAAGCTTCTAAAGAAGATAGAGCTATTTTTGATGCTGCTGATGGTGTTGCAGATTATGGAAAATGTATTGATATTTCAACAAAAGCATCAATTAAAGAAATGGTATTACCAGGGTTATTAGCAATAGTTGTTCCTGTAGCTGTTGGTTTTTTTGGTGGTGCTGAAATGTTAGGTGGATTACTTGCGGGTGTTACAACTTGTGGTGTGCTTATGGCAATTTTCCAATCTAATGCTGGTGGTGCTTGGGATAATGCTAAGAAAACTATTGAAGAACAAGGTAAGAAAGGAACGGATGCACATAAAGCAGCAGTTGTTGGTGATACTGTAGGCGATCCTTTTAAAGATACTTCAGGACCTTCTTTAAATATCTTATTAAAATTAATGTCGGTTGTAGCCCTAGTAATTGCACCTAGTATTTCAATATCTGCGGAAGATGTAACGGTATATGCAAATAATACAAATGTTGCAGAACAGATTGAAGTTTCTAAGGAAATTAAGGTTGAAATGACTAAGAATGATGATGGTGTTACCAAAGCAGTCGTTACAACGGTAACCACTAAAAATGGAGAATCATCTACAGCTTATGAAACTTTTGAGGGAACAGAAGCTGAAGTTAAAGCTAGTATTAGTGCTTTAAAAGAAGATGGTAGAGACCTTATGGTTAATACTAAAAAGATTGTAAAAGAGATTGAGGAAGAAGTTGTAAACTAGTTACCTTTTATCTTTTTTCTAGAATAAAAAAACCACGCAGTAAGCGTGGTTTTTTTGTATTTTTATATCAAATGAATTTCAAAAGGATTGATAATAAATTTGAATTATATTTTCTTTAGATGAAATAGAAATCGAAGATTCATGAACTCATTAATATAAAATATAGAATCGTGAACTAAAATATAAGCATAGCTTTTGTTACGGTTTTATTTTATATTGAAATTTAAGGGAAATAGAAACGAATTTAATCAGTTGTTTTGATGTTCCTTTGGTATTTACTGAATTTAAAACACTTATGTTCAAGAAAGACCCACTTCAAATTATTGCTTTTCAAACTTACGGTACTTCTAACCATTTTTATTTGCGTGGACGTGCCCTGGAAGATGAAACTATTAATTTGGAGCAAAAGGGGTTGTTTGGTTTATTTATTAATTCTTGGAAACGTTTTGAGAGTGATGAAATAAAACACACCGAACTCAAAATCACTTTGCCTAACGGAATGATTTTAAAAACTGTTTCAGACGATCACGGCTATTTTAAAGTTGACGAACATGTTGATGGATTGGGTGCGTTAGCTAATGATGAAGGTTGGCTTAACTTTGAAATCGCCTATAACGATGTCAATTTAAAACGCAGTATTCAAAACTCAAATCGATTTTCAGGCGAATTATTAATTCCGAGTATTCAAGCTCAATTTGGAGTGATAAGTGACATTGATGATACCATTATTCATACAGGTGTAGTATCAACATTAAAATGGAAAGTATTACTTAATAGTATTTTTAAAAGTGCTGCTAGCCGAATTCCATTAGAAGGTGCAGCGGCGTTTTATCATAAATTGCATAGAGGCCGATCTGGAAAAAACGCTAATCCGATTTTTTACGTGAGTCATAGCCCATGGAATTTATACCGTTATCTCGAATTCTTTTTAAAACAGAATGCCTTTCCTAAAGGTCCAATTTTATTACGAAGTTTTAAAGATATATTCAAAAATAAACCTGGTGATCGTCCACAAAAACATATAGAAATTGTTAATATTTTAAAAACCTATCCAAAGTTAAAATTCATTTTAATAGGTGATAGTGGTGAGCATGACCCTGATATTTATAAGGAAATAGTTGAGGCTTATCCTAAAAGGATTTTAGCCATTTATTTACATAGTGTTAATCATAAAAAGAAAATGCTTCGTGTTTCTAGATTATATAAAGATTTTAAATCCACACCAGTGCTTTTAGTAAAAAATAGTGTTCTTGCTACTGAACATGCAAAACAAGATGGTTTTATTAATTAGTTGACATAAATTATTTATCCGTATTTATTTTTCTAATCAATTTAAAATTAGAGTTTTTATTTAATTTCATTTTGTCTATGGTATTATTATTTATCAACATTTTTTAAAATAAACTCACTATATTTGTAATTGGTTAACCAATTTGGTTCTCCAAAAATCAAATGTTATGAGGAATTGTTTTTACTTATTAATAATATTATTTGTTGTTAATACCAATGCCCAAGTTGTTAGTAATAATGCAGAACTTCAAAATGCTATTTCTAATGCCTCTGCAGGTAGTATTATTGAGTTGGCAGATGGTACATGGGTAGATGTTCAAATTTCTATTAATATCAATGCAACCGAACTTCAACCTTGTATTATAAAAGCTCAAAATCCAGGTAATGTGTTTTTTGAAGGACGAGCTAATATAAGTTTAGGAGGCTCTTATATTATTTTTGAGGGTATTATTTTTCAAAATGCTTCTGGACTTATTTCAAGTGGCAATAGAATAGAACCGATTATAGAGTTCAGAGATACAAGTAATAACGACTGTGTAAACTGTCATGTTCGAAATATAAAAATAGATTCATATAATGGTATATCAAGTCAAGAAGAAGATGTTTTTAAATGGATAATTATTTATGGCGAATATAATGAGGTAAGTTATTGCTCATTTTTAGGTAAAAATGGTGTAGGAAGTATCATTAATGATAATCATAACAATTCAACGCCTGACTATTCTAAAATTCATCACAATTATTTTGCAGATAGAGTACCTGTTGATAATAACGTAAATGGATTAAACGATCAAGATGCCATACGAATTGGGGTTAGTACAACATCACTGTCAAATTCTTTTACCGAAGTTTATGATAATTTTTTCAATAATTGGTCAGGTGAAGTAGAAATCATTTCAAATAAAAGCGGAAGCAACAAATATTATAATAATACTTTTAGAGATTACCAAGGTACCTTAACCTTAAGACACGGTAATAATACCGAAGTATTTGGTAATTATTTTTTTGGAAATAACAATCCGTTTTCTGGAGGTGTAAGAGTTATTGGAGAAGATCATAACGTATATAATAATTATTTTGAAGGCCTTAGATATAGAAAGCCAAGTGGAGCTGGATCTAATACTACTGGAGCGATTAACATAACAAACGGAAAGCCAAATTCTGCTCTTAATGAATATTATCAATCTAAAAATGTAACAGTAGTTAACAATACGCTAGTTGATTGTGATTTTGGAGTTAGAGTGGGTACAGTTCAAAACAGTGAAACAACATTAGCCCCAGAAAATCTTACTATTGCAAATAACATAATGCTAAACTCTGATATTTCAGCATTTCAAGAAGTTACGGTTCCAACTGGAACATCTATTTATGAGGGAAATATAACTCAAAACGGAAGTTGGGATTTAACTAATGGTGTGAATTCTAATCAAACAGTAAGTTCAGGATTGTTAATAAGCGGAAGTGATTTTTATAGACTTGTAGTTGGAAGTCCTGCAATTGATGCTGGCGTAGGAAACTATTCATTTTTAACTAAAGATATTCTTGGTGGAGATAGAGCGGTTGATTTTGATGCTGGTGCAGAAGAGTTTGAAGCAAGCGGTACTCTTGGGCCTTATGATTTATCTGACGTTGGGCAAACATTAGGCTTTGGAGCCTTAAATTCATTATCAATAGGTGATAATATAATAAATGAAAAAGGTATTAAAATTTATCCTATACCTAGTAGTGATGAATTAATTATTTTATCAAATAGCGGCGAAATTGGTACAGTAAATATATTTGATGTTTTTGGAAAATTAGTTTTTAAAACGAATGTTGAATTGAATAAAACTAGGATTGATATAAGCAATTTTTCAAGTGGCGTATATATTTTAAAAACGGAGAAATATACAAATCGTTTTGTAGTTGAGTAAAAAGGTATTCATAGAATGCATTAAGAGTTTATTCCAGCGTAATTAATGCCAGTTAATTTGTGTATATCTAAGTCAAATGTCGATAAATCATCATGATTAAATTTTGAAATATTATTGTATCCACAAGATCTCGCAATTACTTTAATAAGGTTATTTGTTGCATCAAAATAATTATATAACTGTTTTGCAGATTGATTAATAATCAATCTGCTACGTAAAGATGCTTTTTGAGTTGCAATACCCACTGGACAGTTGTTTGTACCACAAGCGCGCATGCCTAAACAACCAATAGCTTGTAACGCAGAATTAGACACTGCAATAGCATCTGCACCTAACATCATGGCTTTTGCAAAATCTTCCGCAACACGTAAGCCACCAGTAATTACTAAAGTTATATTGGTTGCACCCACTTTATCCATATAGGCTCTCGCTCTTGCCAAAGCAGGGATAGTTGGTACATTAATATGGTCTCTTAAAATAGTTGGAGCAGAGCCTGTTCCTCCACCACGACCGTCTAGAATAATATAATCCACACCTACATCGAGTGCGAATTGAATATCTTTTTCAATATGACTTGCAGCTATTTTAAATCCTATCGGAATTCCTCCTGTGCGTTCACGTACCTTATCGGCAAATACTTTAAAATCTTCAACTGAATGAAAGTTTGGATTTGCCGCTGGCGAAATAGCTGTTTCTCCTTCTTTTAACCCTCTTACTTCTGCAATTTCTTTACTTACTTTATTTCCTGGTAAATGACCGCCTGTTCCTGTTTTTGCACCTTGTCCACCTTTAAAGTGAAAGGCTTGCACATTATCTAATTTGTCCCAAGAGAAACCAAATTGCGCTGATGCTAATTCATAAAAATATTTGGAGTTATTCGCTTGTTCTTCTGGTAGCATACCGCCTTCACCAGAACAAATACCAGTACCTGCTAATTGTGCGCCTTTTGATAATGCTATTTTTGCTTCGCGAGATAAAGCTCCGAAACTCATATCACTTACAAAAAGAGGCATGTCTAATTCTAAAGGTTTTTTTGCATTCGGACCAATTACAACTTTGGTATATACATCTTCATGATCTAACAAAGGACGTGTTGCTAATTGAGCAGGTAAAAATTGAATATCATTCCATTTAGGAAGTGTATTTCTATCAACGCCCATAGAAGCTGAAAATCCATGATGCCCAATATTCTTTAAACCATTTTTTGCTAATTCTTTTATATATCCAGTATAAGGTTCGGTATCTTCTGGATGCGTATCTGCATAAGTGCCTAAATAGTCTTCACGATTAAAGGGCTGTGGGTGATTGATCTCGAAAGCAGCGATTTCGTTTTCATCAACCATAAGCGAGTCACCTTCAATATATTCTTGAAATTTATGTAGTTGCTCGTCGTTATTATATTCACTAATCCCTGTATCATATCGATAATCCCAGCCATGGACACCACAAATAAGGTTATGCCCGTCAATATGACCATCGGCTAATAAAGCACCACGATGATGGCATCTTCCATAGAGAACAGAAACACCTTTATTATGTTTTATAATGACTAAATCTGTGTTTTTAACTAGAGCTGAAGCTGGTTGTTTTTCTTTTAATTTTGAAAGTTTCGCAATTTCAATTTTGATAATGGTCATTTAGTTGGGTTTTTACATTACTAAAGTTACAACTATTGGACGAAAGATTAAAAGTTTAATTACAAACTTAAATTTAATTGGTATTGCTTCAACGAATTTATTAAGTGCTTTTAAGATGAAGAATAATAAATTGTTAAAAGAATAATTTACAATCAATAGTGTCCGATTAAAATTTGTATGATAGTCCGAACGATAGATTGGGTATAGGCTAAAAGATTTTTTTGAGATATGCCCCTTACTTTTACAACAAGTAAAAAATCAAAAGCTTTCTGAAATGACAAATCTATTGTAAATTGATTATCAATGCGTTAAAATCAAGTCTTGATTCTTTTCTCGGAAAATAATGATTAAAGAATGCTAAAACAACCCGTTAATTTCTGCATCAATAGTATTTATAACACTTCCTAAGTCTTCAGGATTATCAACAAAGTTTAAATTATCTACATCGATAATTAATAATTTGCCTTTGGTGTAGCCATGAATCCAAGCTTCATAACGTTCGTTTAATCTACTTAAATAATCAATGCTTATAGAATTTTCATAATCTCGACCACGTTTATGAATTTGGGATACCAGATTAGGAATTGAGCTTCGTAAATAAATGAGAACATCTGGTCCTTTAACCAAAGATTCCATTAAATCGAAAAGGGATTTGTAGTTTTCAAAATCGCGATTGGTCATTAAACCCATAGCGTGCAGGTTGGGCGCAAAAATATGAGCATCTTCATAGATAGTTCTATCTTGAATAATATCTTTACCGCTTTGGCGAATTTGTAATACTTGGCGAAATCTACTATTTAAAAAGTACACTTGTAAATTAAAACTCCAGCGCTCCATTTGATTGTAAAAATCATCTAAATACGGATTGTCCACTACGTCTTCTAATTGTGCTTCCCATTTGTAATGTTTGGCTAATAATTTTGTAAGAGTTGTTTTTCCAGCACCAATATTTCCGGCAATAGCAATATGCATAGTTTAGTTGATTTTTAATTGAAATTGTTGTAAGATTTCGCTGTTGTAAATATACAAGGTTTCATTGGTTACAAAAAACTGATTTATCAACAAATTTGGAGTTATAATAGGTAGGATTTCATCTTTGTTCCTTTTCATAAAAAATAAAGCATGGTCTTTCTTTAAGATAATATTTTCATTGCTTTCAACTAATGCGGTATATCCGTTATTTTTTACTTTTTTTAGTAAACTTCCAAAGTAATTATAAACGTATAAAAAGTCCTCTGTTAGCAACCAACAAGAATTATAATTGCTCGTTAAATCGAGCACTGCACTCTGCACAGGAACGGTTTGTGCACGTGTTGTTCTGGTTTTATAATCAAATAATTCAAGCTTTTGCAAATCTTGATTAAATACCCAAATAGTATTATCATGACCTGTAGAAATATGAGAAACGTTTTTATAGGGAGAAAGTGTATTGAAATCTATTTTGAATATTTCGGCTAACCGATTGTCAAGAATAATTACCGTATTAAAATCTTTATAAAACAGATTAATTTTTAAAGGGTTGAAAGCGTTTGCTGATTGTAATGTTCCTAATTGTAAATTATTATAAGTGATGGTTTTGACATTGGTTTTTTTATGAATCACATCATTTTTTAAATAATATTGAGTACCAAAATTATCAACAGAAATAAGGGTTTCAGCTTTTAAATCTGTTTTATCAATAAACTTAGCCTCAACAGATTCTTGTGCGAATATTGAAATAGAATAGAATAAAAGAATGTAATACGTATATTTCATTGTAGCTCGAAAAATACAAAAATCAAACCACTTTCAACCCGTATTTTATGTTAGAGAATCGTAATGAAGCTTAAAACTACAAAGAAAGATGACTTTTTATAAGTTTCGGCATAGTATGCTATGGTTAAACTTATAAAAAGTAGTGAAGCGTTATATTTCGCATTAGTTTAAAGATGTAATAGATTTTATAATGTCAAATGCGGGTTAAAAAATTAGTTTATAACCATAACCGCGAACATTAAAAATTTTACTGCTTCAGACTTGATGGGCGTGTTATGATTAGAGTTGGTGGTTTATTTTAACTTTTAATTAACGACTTGGTTTTAAACCCAGGGTAAATATTGTGGTCTAAGTGTAGTTAAACTATGTTTGTTAAACATTTCAGTTATTTATACATCCGCAATGAAAACTACAATCACTAAATTTTATGTGCTGTGTCTTATTTTATTAGTTACAGTTTCAATTAATGCTCAAGACTTTCAGGGTAAAGCCTATTATTTTTCTAAAACAACTATGGATATGAGTCGCTTCAATAGAGGCGGAGGGCAGATGAGTGAGCAACAAAAAAAACAAATGGAAGCTCGTATGAAATCCTGGTTAGAAAAAACCTATGTGCTAACGTTCAATAAGGAGGAGTCAATGTTTAAAGAAGATGAAAAATTATCATCACCTGTTAATGGAAGAGGTCCTAGTGTTTGGGGAAGTAGTTTTTCGCCTGGGCCACAGTATAAAAATATAAAAGAGCGTGTCTTTTTACAAGATCAAGAATTTTTTGGAAAACAATTTTTAATTAAAGAAGAGATGAAACCTCTTGAGTGGAAGATGGGCACAGAAACTAAACAAATTGGTCAATATTTATGTTTTAAGGCTACAGCTAAAAAAGTTTCAACAGAAGTTGAAATGGCACCTCCAAGAAGAGGAAACAATGAAAAGAAGACAGATTCTCTTAAAGTTAATGACTCTATTAAATCTAAAGAAGAAAATACAAAAGATGAAGATGTTAAAATGATAGACGTTATTGCGTGGTACACGCCGCAAATACCAGTAAGCCATGGGCCATCTGAATATTGGGGATTGCCAGGTTTAATTTTGGAAGTAAGTGCAGGAAATAATACGATGCTTTGTTCTAAAATTATAATAAATCCAGAAGAGAAGACTAAAATTGAAGCTCCAAAAAAAGGACAAGTTGTTACCAAAAAAGAGTATAACGACATCATCACCAAAAAAATGAAAGAGTTTAGAGAAAATAGAGGAAGAAGTGATAGGGGATCAGGGGGAGGAAGGCATTAAAAATTCTTATTTAGTGTCTGGACGGAAACAGACGATTTTTAAAATTTGAATTATTTTTGATGTCATTTTTGTTTAGTTTTTATGAGTTGATGCCTTAGTATCAAGCGATTAAAAATAAACTGAAAGGGCGCAAAAAGGAACAAATTTAATTTTGCTGTGTTTCCGTCCAAACACTATTTACATAATCAAATTAATATTGTTTAATTATTTAGTATTTTTGTTGAACAAAAAAACAATCAATTATATTATTAGCAATGAAAACACTTTTAAACAAATTAACAATTACATCATTAATTTTATTTACATCGGTAACACTTAATGCTCAAGAATTTCAAGGTAAAGCATACTATTTTTCAAAAACACCAATGGATCTTGGCACTTGGGGGGCAAGAATGAGTGAAGCACAAAAAAAACAGATAGCGGGGCGCTTAAAAAACAGGTTAGAAAAAACCTATGTTTTAACCTTCAATAAAGAGGAGTCTGTGTATTATGAAGATGAGAAATTGGACGCGATTTCTGGGGCAACAGATTCATGGGGAAAGAATTTTACACCAGGAAAGCAATATAAAAATGTAAAGACAAATAAGTTTATACAGAATCAAGAATTCTATGGTAAACAATTTTTAGTTAAAGAAAACCTATCTAAAATAGAGTGGGAGATGGGAACCGAAACCAAACAAATAGGGAAATATACGTGTTTTAAAGCAACTTGTAAACGACCTGTATTCGATACCTCTTGGTGGACTTTTTCTTGGAATAGTACAAGAAACAATACTGTAGAAAAGAAGGTTGATTCTATAAAAACTGAAGATGCAGCAAGTGTAAAAGCAGAACCTATAGAAGAAGAAGTTATCATGATAGAGATTGAAGCATGGTATACACCAATGGTTCCTGTTAGTCAAGGTCCTGGTGATTATTGGGGACTTCCGGGTTTAATACTAGAAGTGAATGTAGGTAATACAACATTACTATGTTCTAAGATTGTAATGAATCCGAAAGAAAAAATTAAAATAGAAGCTCCAGATAACGGTAAAGTAGTTACCAAAAAGGAGTATAAAGAAATTATTACCGGAAAAATGCAAGAAATGAGAAATAACCGAGGTAGAAGAAGCAATAGAAGGTAGCATAATAAATGAATTTTAACAACCAATTTATATTTCAATTATAATAATGAATAAGATATCTTTTATAGTCATGTTTTGTTTAACCAACATCACTTTTTCTCAGATTAAAATGCAGGGTGTGGTAAAAGATAGCATTGGCACATCTCTAGAATTAGCTAATGTTATTGCTATTAACCAAGAAACAAAAACATTACAGTCTTACGGAATTACAGATCAATCAGGTCGTTATAAACTAAGTTTATCAAAAAATACCTCATATAGTATACAAGTAAGTTATATAGGGATGAAGACCTTTACAGAGGCTATATCCACTAAAGAAGATGATATTACTAAAGATGTTGTTCTGCAACCTGATAATGCTTTGGATGCTGTAGAATTGACTTATGAAATGCCTGTTACCGTAAAAGGTGATACTTTAATTTACAATGCTGATTCTTTTAAAAATGGAACAGAACGAAAGCTTGAAGATATTTTAGAAAAATTACCTGGAGTTGAAATAAATGATGATGGTCAAATTGAAGTTGAAGGAAATGTTGTAAGTAAACTAATGGTAAATGGCAAAGACTTTTTTGATGGCGATACAAAACTGGCAACAAAAAACATTCCGTCTAATGCAGTTGATAAGGTACAAGTATTACGAAATTATTCTGAAGTTGGACAGCTAAGTAGTGTCACAAATAATCAAGATAATGTAGCCATAAATATAAAGTTAAAAGAAGGAAAAGAAAACTTTTGGTTTGGTAATGTAACTGCTGGTGCTGGTGCTTCTCCAGATAGCGAACTTTATTTATTACAACCAAAATTGTTTTATTACAGCCCAAAATTTAGCTTGAATTTTATTGGAGATTTAAATAATACTGGTGAATTAGCTTTAACACGACGCGATATTAGAGGTTTTGGAGGTGGTTTTAGATCGCCAAGTAGAAGCAGTGGCACTAGTATTAATTTAGGTGACAATGGTCTCGGTTTTTTAACCACTCAAAATAATGCGCTTGAAATAGAGAACAAACTGGCAGCTTCAAATTTTAGTTATTCCCCTAATCAAGCATTAGATATTAGTGGGTTTGCGATATATAATAGTAGTCGTATTTTATCTAAAGAGTTAAGCTTTGTGCAATACACAGATTCAGATTTAGGAATTCCAGATGAAACTACAGAACAAGATAGTAAAGAGCGTTCTAATCAAGGCTTAGTAAAACTTAGTGTCGCTTACAAGCCGAACATCAATAATCAATTAGATTATGATGTATTAGGTCGTTTTTCTAAAGATGTGCAAAATCAAAATTTTATCTCGTCAGTAGTTGGAAACACGAAACAATTAGATGAAGTGACACCCTTTAGCATCAATCAAAATGTGAATTATTATTACACACTTAACGACACTAATATTTTTGCTTTTGAAGCGCAGCATTTAATAAAGAATGAAGATCCTTTTTATAACGCCCTGTTGGTAAATGATCCTGATAATAATGATGAATTAGATCCTAACAATAGAGATGCTTTTGATACAACAGCAGAAGCTATGGGTTTTATAACGTCGCTTAATAATTATGATTTAGGTCAAAACAGGCGTATAAAATCGAATCAATTAGATGCCAAGTTGGATTATTACAACATTCTTAATGCTAAAAGTAATATCAACTTAACATTAGGTACTATTTTGAGTCGTCAAGAATTTAATTCAAATATCTTTCAGTCTTTAGACGATAGTTCAGAATTTGAACCTACACCAACGTTTAATGATGGTCGTGCTACGAATGATACGGAGTACAATTTCAGTGATGTTTATTTAGGTGCTCATTATACTTTAAAAACTGGTAAATTCACTATTACTCCTGGATTTTCGCTTCATGCTTACGGTAATAAAAACAGCCAGTTCGGAGAAACTTTTGAAGATAATTTCTTTAAATTTTTACCAGATTTTGAAACCCGTATTCAGTTTAAAAAGAGTGAAAGTTTAACGCTGCGGTATCAGATGCAAAATCAGTTTACAGATGTAACTCGTTTGGCTCAAGGCTTAGTGTTTAATAGCTTTAGCAGCATTCAATTTGGAGAACCTGAATTGCAGAATGCCATATCACATAATGTTAGTTTATTT
Source organism: uncultured Algibacter sp. (assembly GCF_963976535.1). NCBI lineage: Bacteria > Pseudomonadati > Bacteroidota > Flavobacteriia > Flavobacteriales > Flavobacteriaceae > Algibacter > uncultured Algibacter sp. The sequence goes on from NZ_CAXBLF010000014.1 coordinate 19,601, forward strand.
TACAGGAGTTTTAATCTTTTTAATTATACTAATGTTTTTGCTCGTTTGTCTTATAATAAAAATATCGATCAGATAAGAGGTTTAACCAATTTTGAAAATGTTATTAGAACAAGCTCCTTTTTCAATTCAAATTTTGCAGATGAAAGTGTTTCTGCTAGTGGGCGTATACAACGTACATTTGGGAAGTTAAGAGCGAGTCTTTCATCTAATTTTAACTATAGTAAAATCAATCAGTTTATTCAAGGGCGACAATCGTTAAATGAACGATTTACACAATCATATACACCAGAATTGCGCACTAATTTTAGACAAGCACCTAATGTAAGATTAAGATATCGATACAGTGTTTCAGATAACAATCAAGGTACAAATTCTACAAAATTTGTAACCAATGCGCCATCTATTGATTTTGATGCCTATATCTGGAAGTCCCTTACATTCAGAACCGATTACACTTATAATAATCAAGATGATGGCGTTAATCCATCTCAATCCTTTCAAACTTGGGACGCTTCATTATCCTATAGAAAAAATGAAAATTCTAAATGGGAATACGAAATTAAAGCCACTAACTTGTTGGATATAGATTCTAGAATAAGAAATAGTGCTAATAATTTTTCTGTACTTAATTCAGAGACGTTTATACAACCACGATTTGTTACGTTTAAAATTCGTTATGAGTTGTGATATATGTTACTGAACCTCTTTCAAGGGCTTATCAAAAAGCAGGTTTTAAGTAATACTCAATATTTATAGTTTGACCTTTTATAATTTACTGTGTTATTTTTTCACCCCTAAAGTCCCCTCAAGGGGACAACCGTTTTATTAAACTGAGTGAGTTGTCCCCTTGAGGGGACTTTAGGGGTGTCTTTTAACTTTTTACATAATTATTCCTTCCTTTATTAAAAGCAATTATATTTTGAATTTATATTACTTGTCTTCTGGATAGTTATGTTTTCTAAACTTCATAGCATTATAATAACAAATTTTACAATTAAATATTTAGTTTCCTTTTGCAGAATAAAGAATCAATAATATATTTGCGGTCAGTTTTGGGGAGATACTCAAGCGGCCAACGAGGGCAGACTGTAAATCTGCTGACTACGTCTTCGCAGGTTCGAATCCTGCTCTCCCCACTTAACTCGAAAAGTTTGCATGGAAATGCAGGCTTTTTTGTTTTTAGGAAAACCCAAAACGTGTTTTAGGGTTTTCCTAAAAATAAAAATGTCAAGCTGTGATAACAGCTTAACTTTTCATTTTCACGAGCGGGGAACTAGGATATCTAATCCTGATTTTAACTTATATAAAATTTGTCAATTCGAGTGAATTTTACTCATTTTTATGAGTGGAATTGTATCGAGAATGAATTTTTCGGTTTTTAAACCTGTTCTCGATAAGATCCCGATAAAAATCGGGATCACTCGAACTGACATTCAGTTTTATATCATAGCTCTAAATGCATGAAGATTGTATAAAATTTTTCTACTTCGAAACCCGCAAAATCTTCTCCATTTTACGTCCTTTTGCTAATTCATCTATCAACTTGTCCAAATATCTTGCTTGTCGTGTTAATGAATTGTCTATTTCTTCAATTCGATAACCGCAAATTACTCCTTTTATGAGGTGGGCATTAGGGTTCAGATTTGCCTGTTGAAAGAATGTTTCAAATGTTACTTTATCATCAATTAGCTTTTGAATTTTGTTTTCATCAAATCCTGTCAACCATTCGATCACTTGATGCAGTTCTTCCTTTGTTCTACCTTTCTTTTCAACTTTTGTTACATAATGTGGATATACTGAAGCGAATATCATTTTAGCAATACGCTCATCGTGGTGGCTTGTATCGTTCATCTTTTATAGAGGTATTAGTGTTTAATTATTTTTCAACTCAGTTCTTTGTTGGCAATATTATTATTGTTCTCTAGCTGTTTTAAACTCACTTCCATCATACCATTTTGGAAAATAATCTTCATTAGCTAATTTTAGTCCTACATTAAAAAATAATTGTAAATCTAATTGTACACCACTTAAATCTGTTGTTTCAGGATTGTATTCATCTGAAGGTTGATGGTATTTATTGATACGATAATTATCATTATAGGCTTTTATGTCTTCAATGCTTTTATCAAATCCTTCATAAGTACCACTAGCATATAAAGCTGGAATTCCAATTTTCGCAAAATTAAAATGATCAGACCTGAAGAAATAACCTTTTTCGGCTTCTGGATCAGGAATAATATATCTATTTTGTTTAGTAGCAGCTTCTTTAGCATATTCATCCATTTCAGATTGACCATAGCCAGTAATAGTTAAATCTTTCATTTTACCTGGACTATCAAGAGCATCAATATTAATATTTGCCACTGTTTTTTTAGGATTAAAAATGGGATATTCTGAATAATATGCTGAACCTAATAAGCCTTGTTCTTCTCCGGTAACAGCAATGAACACAACAGAACGTTTTATAGCTTCACTTTTCTTAAAAGCCTCTGCCATAGCTAATAAACCTGCAGTTCCAGAAGCATTATCTACAGCTCCGTTGTATATTGAATCACCTTCAATAGCTTTACTAACTCCAAAGTGATCCCAGTGTGCGGAGTAAATAATAAATTCGTCTTTTCTTTCTGTGCCTGGTATAAGCGCAATTACATTTTTAGAAACATCTTTTTTAATTTTATTTTTAACACCTACAGAAACCTTTAAGTCTAAGAGAACTGGTTTGAAATCTTTTTCTCTAGACATGGTTTTATAATCTTGACCTTTCATAGAAGATATATCAAACATTTTTTTTGCACTTTCGTCACTTATCCATGATTCCACATTTAAAAGAGGCAAATCACTTTCAATAATCAAATGGGAACCGCTCCAACCAGATTCTATAACATTCCAACCATAAGAAGCTGGCTCCGTGTCATGAATAATAATAACGCCATCAGCACCTTGTCTTGCAGCTTCCTCATATTTGTATGTCCAACGACCATAATAGGTCATTTCGTTTCCTTTGAATAAAGTTGAATCTCCAGATTTAAAACCTGGGTCATTAATTAATACTATAGCTGTTTTTCCTTTCCAATCGATGCCTTCATAATCATTCCATTCATACTCTGGGGCAACAATTCCATACCCAGCAAAAACAAGTTCGGAATTTTCAAGATTAACATCGGTTACTACTTTATTTGTTGAAGCTACAAAATCTTTAAATACTTCTAAATTGATTTTTCCACTTTTTCCAGAAATAATCATGTTTTCTGATGGTGTTCCTGAAATTTCTACCATTGGAACATCTTGAAAAAAGCTATTACCATTTCCTGGTAAAAGACCTAATTTTTCAAACTCATCTTTTAAGTAGTTTATAGTTTTTACTTCTCCTTCAGTAAATGGTTTTCTTCCTAGAAACTCATCTGAAGCTAAGCGCTCAATATGATTTGCTAAAGTTGTTTGTTTAACTTGAACCAATTCAGTGGTGTTTTTCTTGTCATTCCCACAACTTACAAATAGTATTAATACTAAAAACTTTAAGTAATTCTTCATAATTTATATTTTAAGTAATTTATTGTAATGCAAAAGGTGAAGTTTCGTTTTAATTCTGAAATAAGTTCAGTACAGGTAACATTTATAGATTATTAAACAATCTACCGTTTTTTTCTGACAAACCCAAGTTTCAATTAGCCTTCCAAAAAAATGATAAATCGGCATCCAAAACAAACCCTTCACGCTGATATAAATGCTGCGCAGGATTATTATTTTCAGTTTGGATTATAATGCCTTTGTATCCTTTTTCTTTACAAAGTGCTTTAGCCTTATTGATTAATGCGGTGCCGATATTTTTGTTTCGATAATTAGAATGTATATATAAATCATTCAATAAAAACACAGGTTTCATACTTACTGACGAAAATAAAAAATAAAGCTGTGTAAAACCAACAGCAATAGCGTCTAAATAGGCAATATAGATTACTGAGTCTTGTTTGGTTAGGCGTTCTTTTAAAAATGCTCGAACATCTTTAATATTAGAGGGTTGCCGGTAAAACACGCGGTATCCATCGAAAAGCGGAATCAAATCATCTAAATGTTCAGTAGTTGCTTGTATAATTGTCATAACAAAAAAATCTGCAATGTGAAGTTATACCAACATAAGTAAAGCGAAAAAAAGTTATTATCCTTTCTTCTGCTTATTAATTTCGTCTTGTAATTGGCGTCTTACTTTTTGCTCACGCTCTAAAGCTGTTCTGCGGTGTTCTTCAAATTCTTCTTCAATTTCTGCTAAACTATGTTTTGCTTCTCGAGTAACTGAATTACTGTTTTTAAATTTATAGATAAAGAAAATAAGTAGCCCTAGTAAACCTGCAATAATAGTCCACATAAGCACATTATAGTTGATTTTGCTCATTTGCATACCAAACAAAGCCATATTGTTTTTCTCAGAATTGGTTTTGTCTAAATCTACTTTAGTGTTAGAAAGACTAGATTTTAAATCTGCAATTTCTTTGGCTTGATTTTTAACTACTACTTGTGTTTCTGCTAAGTTTTTATGAACTGTTTTTAAAGAATCCATAGTATGGGCTCTTAAGGCTAGAAACATACTGCGCTTTACAGCTTCATAAGCTTGACCGTTTGTACCTTTAAAATTACCAGATTTTTTAAGAATATATTCAAACTGATTATCAATAGTGCCTTTGTATAAAGACAATGTCTCGTCGTCTTGTTTGGCTTGTGAAAATGTGGTGAAGCTAATTAAGCAGGTAAATACTATGAAAAATAAAGATTTGAAAGGATTCATTTTAAAATGGATTTTATTGGTTGTATTTGGTTTGCGAATTTATAAAATATTGTTTATTAAATGATTATAATAATCAAAAAGCCTCATAAAATGAGGCTAATTTATATACGGTTTAAATTTGAATTTAGATGACGGTACCATTACTACATTAAATTGACCAAATCAAAATGGTTCTTTTTCCTTTATATTTCAAAATAAAAAAGAACCGTAACTATTGCTATGCTTAATTTTTTTTTTTCATCTAAAGAAAAAATTACTGCTTCTTATTTTGGTAAATTTAAAATAGCAATGGTACGTATTTTAATAGTATGTATAACGTCTTACTTTTGCTATATATTTTGCTAGTCTTATAACTTGATGACTATAACCGTATTCGTTATCGTACCAAATGTATAAGATGATGTTTTTACCATCTTTACGAACAATAGTGGCTTTACTATCATAAATGGATGGTGCTGAACATCCAACTATATCGCTAGACACTAGTTCATCGCTGAGTTCATATTTTATTTGCTCAACTAAATCGCCTTCTAGAGCATATTTCTTTAAAATGGTATTGATGCCATTATGAGACGTTTTGCTTATCAATTCTAAATTAAGAATAGCCAAAGATCCGTTAGGTACTGGCACGCGAATAGCATTAGAAGTTAATTTGCCTTCCAGACTTGGTAAGGCCTTAGCAACGGCACTTCCAGCACCAGTTTCGGTGATTACCATATTTAAACCAGCGGCTCTACCACGACGGTATTTTTTATGAAAATTATCAACCAAATTTTGATCGTTTGTATAGGCATGAATGGTTTCTAAATGGCCACTTTTAACTCCAAAAGAATCTTCAATAGCTTTTAAAACAGGCGTTATAGCATTGGTTGTACAAGATGCAGCTGAAAAAATATTTACTTTATCTGGGTTGTGTTCTTTATGATTAACCCCGTAAACTATATTAGGAACGCCTTTTCCAGGAGCCGTTAATAAAACTTTATCTACACCTTTAGATTTTAAATGTTTACTTAAAGCTTCTTTATCTCTAAATGCACCAGTATTATCAATAACTAAAGCATTATTAATGTTGAATTTGGTATAATCAATGTCTTCTGGGGTATTTACTGAAATAATATTCACTGTTGTACCATTAATAATCAATGCGCTATTTTTTGCATCAACAGAAACCGTTCCAGGAAAATCGCCATGTACAGAATCGTTACGTAAAAGAGACGCTCTTTTTTCAAGTATTTGGGCATCAATGGCACCTCTCGTTACAATGGCTCTTAAACGTAATTGACTACCTTTTCCGGTTCTAGTCATAAGCTCTCTAGCAACCAATCTGCCAATTCTACCAAAACCATAAAGAATAACATCTTTAGGTTCTATGTCACCATTCTTACTGGCATCTTTCAATTTATTAGCAACAAACGCTTTGGCATTGTTATGTTTATTATCATCTAAATGATATTCATAGGTAAGTTTCCCTATATCTAATTTTGCTGGCGCAATATTTAGGATGTTAATAGCCTGAGCAATCTCTACAGAATCAAAAATTGAAATCGGTTTTTGAACAAATTTACCTGCGTATTCATGTAAATTTAAAATCTGACTTACATTTCTATCAATTAGTTGATTTCTAAATAGAACCAATTCAATGGATTTATCATACCATAAATCACTTACGGTTTTAATAAATTCTACCGTAGCTTTTCTGCGATCTGCTTGAAAGGCTAATTCTTTTTCATAAGCTTTGTTAGAACCCATTGCTTAATTAGTTTAGTTTGTGTTTAAAAATTTTGGCAAAAATACCATATTTCAAACGTTTTCGTAGCGTATTTTAACAAAAAAATAACCCTTCAAAAAATAACTAAATTTGAAGGGTTTATTACAATGTAAAAACTAACTATTTAAAATTATAACGCTCTTTTTCTCCTTTAGAATTAATAAGCTCTATTCTTAATGCTCCTGAATTTTCTTGATTTTTTAAGGCATTTTGCACATCATCAATAGATGTAACCTTTATATCGTTTACTGAGGTTATAATGCAACCTTCTTGAATACCATTTCTTCGCCAGTAATCAGCATATTTAGAATTTAAGTCGGTTATTTTAACGCCATAAGTTGCTTTATGTTTTTTCAAATCAGAAGCTTTAGCATTTTTAATTCTTCCAACTAAAGGCATTGTAAAAGTCTCATTTTTAGCTAAAGTAACAGGAATATTTGTAGTTTCTCCATCTCTTAATACGCTTAAATTTACAACATCACTAGGACGTTTTGTATTTAAATGGCCTGTTAAATCTGAAAATTTAGAAATTTTAATATTGTCAATTTCTTTGATAATATCACCTTTTTTTACCCCAGCTTTTTCAGCACCAGAATCTTCAACAACACTATCAATATACACACCTTCAGTATCAGTAACGCCTATTTTTTCAGCAACCAAACTGTTTAATGCGCCACCTTGTATTCCTAAAATACCATTCTGTACATTGCCATATTCCATGATATCTTCAATTACTTTTCTAGCAATATTACTTGGAACAGCAAATGAATACCCAACGTAAGAGCCCGTTTGAGAAGTTATAGCTGTATTTATACCAACTAATTCTCCTTTAGTATTTACAAGCGCTCCACCAGAATTTCCTGGGTTTACTGCCGCATCAGTTTGAATAAAAGATTGCTTACTTGTGCCAGATAAGTCTCTGGCCTTTGCACTTATAATACCTGCTGTAACGGTTGATGTTAAATTGAATGGGTTACCAACTGCTAAAACCCATTCACCAATTTTTGCATTATCTGAATCACCAAATGTTACAAATGGTAAATCTTCATCCGAATCAATTTTTAAAAGCGCAATATCGGTTTTTGGATCAGTTCCAATAAGTTCAGCTATATAAGTTTTATTATTGTTCATGGTAACCGAAATTTCTTGTGCATTATTAATAACATGATTATTGGTAATAATATAACCATCAGTATTAATAATTACCCCAGATCCCGAACCAATGTGTGGGCTTTGAGACCGTCTTCCAAAATATAAATCCTCAAAAGTCATTTGTCCAGAACTTTGTGCTAAATTTTTAACATGTACAACTGCATTAACCGTGTTTTCAGCAGCCACAGTAAAATCAGGTGCTTTTTCAGCATTAAATACCGTGTCAATACTACTGGTAGGTAAAAATGTTGGGTTTGCTATTTCAGTGGCAACCAAAATAGGTTTGTCGTCTTCTATAAAAAGTTTGTAGGCTCCTAATGTGAAAATGCCACCTAAAGCTGAAACCAATACTAATGTTAAAATCTTCTTCATAATTTTCATTTAAGTTTTATCTAAAAATAATGCCTTGAGTCATTTTGTCTTAAGGTTTCCTTTATATTTGTCGTTCCGTGCAGACGGTAATCATACAACGATTAAAATTAAATAAATATTGAATTGCTAATAAAGTTTTAACGATTTTTAACGCCAACTTTAACGCCTATTTAACAATCCATAAAAGTTTCAAGACTAAACTGTTTTCAACCAATAATTATTTGGGCGTTACCACAAGGGGCGGGCTTTCCGCTGCAAGTCCTCGTTCGTCCCGATAGCTATCGGGACTCACTGTGGGCTTTTCACTTCAATCCCTAACGCGCTTCCCATTCATATTTACCCATTATCAAGAGGCCTTTATATAAAAATCAAAATTCTAGCTAACAACCAAAAAATTTAAAACACTTCTTTATCTTTGCCTTACATTATGCAACAGACCTTTTATAAATACCAAGGAACGGGAAACGATTTTGTGATGATTGATAATCGTCAACAAATATTCGATAAAAACGATACCAATCGTGTTAAGTTTTTATGCGACAGACGTTTTGGAATAGGAGCAGACGGACTTATCTTATTAGAGAATCATCCTGAGTATGATTTTAAAATGGTTTACTATAATGCCGATGGCAATGAAAGTTCTATGTGCGGAAATGGTGGACGTTGTTTAGTGGCATTTGCAAAACAATTAGGTGTTATCACAAACAAGGCTGTTTTTGAGGCAACAGATGGCGTGCATCATGCTACAATAAGAGGTCATATTGTTAAGCTTCAAATGTTGGATGTTGATACCATTGAAAAACATGAAAACCACGTGTTTTTAGATACAGGTTCGCCGCATCATGTTCAATTTGAAAATCAAATTGAAGATTTTGATATTAAATCTAAGGGAGCAAATATTCGATATGGTAAACCTTATAATCCAACCGGTAGCAACGTTAATTTTGTAAAGAAACAATCTGATACAACCTTTAGAGTTAGGACTTACGAGCGCGGGGTTGAAGATGAAACCTTATCATGCGGTACTGGTGTTACAGCTGTAGCTATAGCGATGCATTACATTGGGGAAACTAAAAAAAATCATATTGTCCTAAATGTTGAAGGCGGAGCGCTAGAAGTGTGTTTTGATGTTGAAAACAATACCTATAATAATGTGTGGCTCATTGGTCCTGCAACGTTTGTTTATAAAGGCAGTATATGATAACTTTAAAAGGTAAGAACATATATTTACGTGCCTTAGAGCCCGAAGACTTAGAGTTTATTCATGCTATTGAAAATGATGAGTCAATTTGGGAAATTAGCAATACCCAAACGCCATATTCTAAATTTTTAATTAAACAATATCTTGAGCATGCTCACAAAGATATTTTTGAAGTTAAACAATTGCGGTTGGTGATTTCAAATTACGAAAATATAGCTTTAGGAATGATTGATTTATTTGATTTTGATTTTAAAAATAGTAGAGCAGGAGTTGGTATTTTAGTAAAAGAATCTAATGACAGAAAGAGAGGTTACGGGCGTGAAGCCTTAAAATTATTGATTGATTATAGTTTTACACATTTAGGCTTGCATCAGTTATATTGTAATATTTCAGAAGAAAATGAAGTCAGTGTAAAATTGTTTGTAAATCATGGTTTTAAAAAAATCGGACTTAAAAAAGATTGGAACTACGTAAATGGTTCTTATAAAAACGAATATTTATTTCAGCTTATTAATAATTAAATGTACATAAAAAAGATACTTTTAGCGATTCTAGTCATAGGTCTTATTGTGGCTGCTTTTTTTGCGAATTTTGTTTATAAAGCCATGTTGAAGCCAAATACAGCTTTTAATAATGAAACGGCTTATATATATATTCCGTCCAGTGCAAGTTATGATGATGTTAGAAGTCAATTAGAGCCGTTGTTGGATGATATTGATTCGTTTGATGATTTAGCAAAACAGAAAAAATACACCACAAATATAAAAGCGGGAAAGTATGCTATTAAAAAGGGCATGACTAATAACGATATTATTAATTCTATCCGAAGTGAAAATTTACCAATAAAAGTTTCGTTTAATAACCAAAGTACTTTAGAAAAATTAGCAGGACGCATTTCAAATGACATTGAAGCAGATAGCATTTCGCTTATAAAAGCTATGCATGATAGTGCCTTTTTGGTTGAAAATAAATTTAACGAAGCCACTGCATTGGGCATGTATTTACCTAATAGTTACGAGTTTTTCTGGAATACTTCAGCGGAAGCTTTTAGAAGTAGAATGCTCAGAGAATATAAGCGTTTTTGGACTGATACAAGAATTGAAAAAGCACATGATAATGGTTTATCTCAAAACCAAGTGATTGCTTTGGCATCCATTGTTTATGAAGAATCAAAGCAAGCTAGTGAGCAACCAAGAATTGCCGGCGTTTACATGAATAGATTACGAATAGGTATGCCACTTCAAGCAGACCCTACTTTAAAATTTGCAGCATACAAACTGCCAAAGTATAAGAATACCGTTATAAAAAGAGTATTAAATGTTCATAAAGAAATTGAATCTCCTTATAATACTTATAAATATAGAGGATTGCCACCAGGGTTAATTGCAATGCCAGATATTTCAGCAATTAAAGCTGTTTTAAATTATGAGAAACACAACTATTTATATTTTGCTGCCGATGCTAAACGCTTTGGTTATCATAAATTTGCTAAAACCTTAGCACAACATAATGTAAATGCCAGAGAATATCAACGTTATTTGTCATCTCAAGGGATAAATAAGTAGTGCGTTTTTCTAGAGTAAAACATATTATACTGTTAGTTTTAATACCATTAACCGCTTTCTCTCAAACTAAACTTGATGCTTTTTTGACACCAAGTGATTCACTTAATAAACCACGGCGAAATGCTATTTTAGTTTCAGAAGCTTCTTTAGGAATAATCACGCTTGTGGGTTTAAATCAGCTTTGGTATGCTGATTTTGAACGCTCTAAATTCCATACGATTAATGATAACAGTGAATGGTTGCAAATGGATAAACTGGGTCATGTATTTACATCATACCAATTAGGAAAACATGGTGCAAAACTATTAAACTGGAGTGGAGTTAGTGAACGCGACCAATTGTTGTATGGAGCAACTTTAGGGTTTACATTTTTGACTGCCGTTGAAGTATTGGATGGATATTCTGAGGAATGGGGATTTTCATGGGGAGATATTTTGGCTAATGGAACAGGTACTGGACTTTATATTGGACAAGATTTACTGTGGAAAGAGCAACGAATTGCTTTAAAATACTCTTTTCATCAAACAAAATATGCTAAACAACGTCCAGATAAGCTCGGTGAAACATATTTAGAGCAAATTTTGAAAGATTATAATGGGCAAACGTATTGGCTTAGTGCTAATTTGCATGCATTCTTTAAAGAAAGCAAGATTCCTAAATGGTTAAATATAGCTGTAGGCTATGGCGCAGAAGGGATGCTAACAGGAACAAAAGATATTGACACTCCAGTGTTAACAAGTAATCAGCGATATAGGCAGTACTTTTTGAGTTTTGATTTAAATTTGACTAAAATTAAGACAAACTCAAAATTGTTAAGGTCTGTTTTTGATGTTTTTAATATGATAAAAATACCATTTCCCACCCTTGAATTTAATAAAAAAGGAGTTGTATTTCATCTATTCTACAATTAAAAATAGCACATAAGCGATTAATTTTGATGTTATTAAAAAAAAGCTTAATTTTGCACGCTCAAATTTCAAGGTATATTATATGTTAAAATGTACTGAAAAAATTTAAAATTATGGTAAAAAATATTGCAAGTTACGCGACCCTGACGCTTACAATATTAGCACTATTGTATGTTTCGTTTCAGTCAAATGAAACGATTGATTTAAGTAAGTACTCTACGGAAGGCTTAGTCTTAAATTACACAGTCAGTATTGATGCTCAAGAAGTAAACAATTCTTTAGTATATAATGATGAAGATAACTCGTTTTCACCTTATTTAGGAAAATCTTTTGTTGGCTTTAAAGAAGCTTTAGCCTTTAAAGAGTCTGGCGGCGATTATTCTTCAGTGAATACTTATGGATATTTAGGTAAATATCAATTTGGAACTGAAACTTTAAAAATGATTGGGATTAATAACCCTGCTAGTTTTTTAAAGAATCCAAGATTGCAAGAAAAGGCATTTATTGCTAATGCAGCCCGTAACAAATGGATTTTACGACGTGATATTAAGAATTTCGTTGGAAAACGTATTAACGGTATTATTGTTACTGAGTCTGGGGTATTAGCAGCAGCACATTTAGCTGGACCTGGAAGTGTAAAAAAATATTTAAGAAGTTATGGTTTAGATAATTTTGCTGATGGTTATGGCACTACAGTTCATTATTATATGAAGCGTTTTTCTGGATATGATACCTCTTTTGTAAAACCAAATAAGCGAGCTAAAGCTATTTAGTTGAAAAAGATACTCCGAATTTTTTTAATCTCGGTTTCATTTGAAATTGTCATTCTCGCGGAGGCGGGAATCTTAGGATTTATGAATAATAAAAATGGTAGGTCTCTTATGGAGGTCTACCTTATTTTTTTTCCATTGATTTGCGGATTGTGTTTTTATAAACTCACTGCTTAAAGTAATATCGCAAGCCACACAGACACTCGTGTTGTTTTCTAAAACAGTAGATAAATCTTCTAGCATTTTATTGTTCCTATAAGGCGTTTCAATAAATATTTGTGATTGATTATGTTCAAATGATAAACGTTCTAAATGTTTAATTTCGATTTTTCGTTCATCTTTATCAATTGGAAGGTATCCATTAAAAGCAAAACTTTGTCCGTTCATGCCAGAACTCATTAGAGCCATTAAAATAGAAGAAGGACCGACTAGAGGAACGACTTTTATGTTTTTCTCATGGGCTAATTTTACAATATCAGCACCAGGATCAGCTACACCTGGGCAACCAGCTTCGGATAATAAGCCAACATCAATCCCATGTAAACAAGGGGTTAAGAAAGAAGGTAATTCGGCTTTATCAGTAAACTTATTTAAATGAAACATGTTTAGAGATGGTTGCGATTTTTCGGGACTTATCTTTTTAATGAAACGTCTTGCTGTTTTATCGTTTTCAACGATAAAAGTGTTAATATTATCAATAGTGTGTTTAACTGTTATAGGTAAAACTTCTAATGGATCGTTGTCTCCTAATGTTGTTGGAATAAGGTATAATTTACCAATATGATTCTTCATTTTATCTATAATAAAGTTTTTAACAGCTTTAGAATTATTATTCTTATAAAATTAGATGAGTTTCTTCACTATATTATCGCAGGCTTCATCTAGCATTTGATATACATTTTCAAAACCATGGTCGCCTCCATAGTACGGATCAGGAACTTCATAATTTTTATTGGGATGCACTTCATTCAAAATTAATTTCACTTTAACAATATCTTCATCGTTTCTTGCTAGTTTAACAATGTTTTGAAAATTCGAGTCGTCCATAACGTAAATCATATCAAAAACATCAAAATCAGAACTATCAAATTGACGCCCGCTTAGATTTGAAATATCCAATCCGTGTTTTCTAGCAACGGCAATAGAGCGTTTATCAGGAGCGCTTCCTACATGATAGTTAGCGGTACCAGCTGAATCTACTATAAAATCATTTGAAAGTTTTGATTTTAAGATACCCTCGGCTAGAGGAGAACGGCAAATGTTTCCTAGGCAAACCATCAAAATTTTAGTCATGATGTGATTATTTTAAACGGAAAGTTTTTTGGTAATGTCTTCAACATATTTTCTGAATTGTTTATCTGTTGAAGATAAGTTATCTACGGTTTTACAAGCATGCAGAACAGTGGCATGGTCTCGTTTTCCTATTTGAGAACCAATACTTGCTAAAGAAGCTTTAGTGAGTTTTTTAGCAAAAAACATGGCTAATTGACGCGCTTGAACAATATGACGCTTTCTCGTTTTTGATTGTAAAGTATCAACGTCCATTTGAAAGTAGTCAGATACTATTTTTTGGATATAATCTATTGAAACTTCGCGTTTTGTGTTCTTGACAAATTTCTCAACGATAATACGGGCTAAATCAATAGTAATTTCCTTTTTATTGAAAGACGATTGTGCAATTAACGAAATAATAGCGCCTTCAAGTTCTCTAACATTAGATTTAATGTTTTTGGCAACGTACTCAATAATATCATCTGGCATTTCAACACCATCGCGATATAGTTTGTTTTTTAGTATCGAAACTCGGGTTTCAAAATCTGGATTTTGTAATTCAGCGGATAGTCCCCATTTAAAACGCGATAATAAACGTTGTTCAATATCTTGCATATCAACAGGTGCCTTATCACTAGTTAAAATAACTTGCTTTCCGTTTTGATGTAAGTGATTGAAAATATGGAAGAATACGTCTTGTGTTCCTGTTTTTCCCGATAAGAATTGTACGTCATCTATGATAAGGACATCTATAATTTGGTAAAAATGAATAAAATCATTTCTATTATTCTTTTTTACGGCGTCAATATATTGTTGTGTAAATTTTTCAGCAGAAATATATAAAACTGTTTTTTCTGGGTATTTGTCTTTAATGTCAACACCAATAGCATGAGCTAAGTGTGTTTTTCCTAAACCAACGCCTCCAAATATTAATAATGGATTGAAAGAAGTACCTCCTGGTTTATTTGCAACTGCTAATCCTGCGCTACGTGCTAATCTATTAGAATCACCTTCTAAGAAATTTTCAAAACTATAGTTAGGATTAAGTTGAGATTCAATTTTTACATTTCTAATACCAGGAATTACAAACGGATTACGTAATTGTGGGCTCTTATTATTAAAAGGAACATCAACATCTTGAGATTTTAACGAACCTCTATTTGAACTAGGAATTTTTTCAGTAAAAGGTTGCTTATTACCATATGTGTTTTCCATTTTAATAATGTAAACAAGTTTGGCAGTTTCACCTAATTCTTTAGTAAGAGCAACTTTTAGGATTTTCACATAATGTTCTTCAAGCCATTCGTAAAAGAATTTACTAGGTACTTGAATACTTAATGCGCTATCAGTAAGTTTAACTGCTTTAATGGGTTCAAACCAAGTTTTATATGCTTGCGGTTGGATGTTATCCTTAATAAATTCCAGACAATTAATCCATACCGATTGCGCAGTTACAGTCATGCTTTAGTTTTGTTGATTTTTTTTGTTAGATTTTATATGAAAACTGACTTTTCATATCCCCCTTTTATTGTGAGGCAAATATGTGAACAAAATTCTTAAAAAAAAAATGATTTACTATTGAATATTAAGAAATTTTTCCTCATGTTTAAGCTCTTGCCGAAACTACAAAAAAATATTCAATAAAGCTTATGAAAATCGATGAAATACAAATAAGAGTGAGATATGGTGAAACAGACCAAATGGGTGTTGTATATCACGGTAACTATGCGCTATATCTTGAAATGGGGCGAATTGAGTGGTTGAGAAATTTAGGAATTTCTTATAAATCAATGGAAGAAAATGGGATTATGTTACCAGTGGTTTCTTTGAGTATAAACTATAAAAAATCAGCAGGTTATGATGATGTAATTAATGTAAAAACACAACTAAAAAGCAAGCCAACTGCTAAGATTGAATTCGAGTACGAAATTACTAATAAAAACGGCGAAATTATAACAATTGCAAATACAACTTTAGTTTTTATAGATATGAAAACAAACAGACCAGTAAAGGCTCCAAAATATATTTTAGACTTACTTGAGGATTAAATTATAATCTAAGTTATTAGGTTAACAAATAATTGATTAGCTATAGTATAGTAATCCTATAAGGTTTTTAAAACCTTGTAGGTCTGTTTTTTGAATTTTGACACCTACAAGGTCAAAACGAGACCTTGCAGGAGATGACATTAATTGTTTATTAAACCTAGAAATTTAGAATGTTATATGTCTGATAATTAATCGAAATCAGGCTAGTAGCTCTTTTATATCAATTTCATAAAGATTCTTAAAAATTTTAAAAATGGATTCAGCTTCATTTTTTCTTACCGATATAGTAATCTTGCAATCCATTTCTAATTTTTGATTCATAATATTAAGAGACTTCTCTTTTATAACTCGCATGACGGTATTCATATTCTTATAGTCAAAAGAAATCAAATAGTCAATATCAATAGTTTTTTCAATAATGTTTGAAGCTTGTAGAATTAGTTGTGCAGTAGTTTTATAAGCGTTAATTAAACCGCCGACACCAAGTTTTACCCCACCAAAATAGCGAACTACAACAATTAAAATATTGGTAACTTCAAAAGATTGTATTTGTCCGTAAATGGGCATACCTGCAGAATTATTTGGTTCGCCATCATCATTAGCACGATAGGATATGGTTTCAGTCCCAATCTGGTATGCATAACACCAATGTCTTGCAGAATGATGTTCTTTTTTTAATTTTTCTAAATGTAATCTAACAGTATCTTCATTTAAAACAGGAAAGGCATAGCCGAAGAATTTGCTGTTTTTATCTTTGAATAAAACAGGTTCAGGTGTTGCTCCAATAGTTTTGTATGTGTCTTTTTCAAGCATTTAATTAAAACAAGTTTTTCTTAGTTTCAAATAGATTGATAACATCTTCAGTTTCGGGGTTTATATGCCACGTTTTAAGCTTCAAGGTATGTGCTGCATTTATATTGTCTTGATTATCATCAATAAAGAGACATTCTTCAGCTTTGAGTTTATTATCATTTAAAACAAATTCAAAAATATCTTGATTGGGTTTTACTAAATTTATTTCGTGAGAAAGATAGAATGCATCAAAACAATTTTTGAATTCCGCATAAAAGGAAATATGTTCTTGTATGTAATTTATATGAAGGGTATTGGTGTTACTCAATAAAATCAATTTATATTTTGAAGATTGTTGTAATGTTTTCAAAAAGTCTAAACGATTTTCAGGGAAATCTTTGAGCATAAAATTCCAAATATCTATAAGTTCTACTTTTGATAATTTTGGAAAGTTTTCAGCGTAAAACTCAAGAAATTCATCCGTAGAAATTAATCCTTGCTCATAAAAACTATTAAATCCCAGCATTTCTTCTGAAAGAGCGTCAATTTGAAAGGTGTCTAAGGCATGTTTGTGTGCGGCATCAATATTTAAGTTAACGAATACATTGCCGAAATCGAAAATGATGGTTTTAATCATTCTTATAAATTTTAAGAGTATCAGTTATTATGTTTTCTTCGGAAATTAGTTTCCCTTTAAATTTAGGTGCTTTAATGCCTTTTTTGAATTCCAGTTGTCCAGTAAAGACTCTGGCTTCATCCCAAAGATTTGCATCTATACATGATTGTAGTGTTTTTGCACCACCTTCAATGATAACAGAATTAATATGCTTTTCGAATAGAAAGTCACATATTTGTTTTGCAACGTTTTTTGAAAAATTAATATTGTTTTTTGAAATTAAAATAGTTTCAACATCTGCATTAAAGACCGTGTGTGTTTTTGAAAGCTTTTCATTTTTATCAATAACGATCCTAATCGGATTTTCTCCAGTCCAATCTCTAACAGTTAATGAAGGATTATCCTCTTGCACAGTGTTTGTTCCAACCAAAATAGCTTGCTCTTCTGCACGCCATTTATGCACTAATTGTCTTGAAAAGGCATTGGTAATCCATACGGGTTTTTGTTCGTTTTTAGTTTCTGGAGCAATAAAGCCATCATTGGTTTCTGCCCATTTTAAAATAATATAAGGCCGTTTTTTATTATGAAAAGTAAAAAATCGTTTATGATGATTTTTACACTCATTTTCTAAAACACCAACAGTGACATTACAACCACTAGTTCTTAATTTGTTAATCCCTTTGCCGGCTACTTTTTCATTATCATCAACACAACCAATAACCACGTTTGGTATTTTGTGCTTCACAATAAGATCGCTACAAGGTGGTGTTTTGCCAAAGTGCGAACACGGTTCTAGAGTTACATAAAGCGTGGCTTCTTTTAATACATCTTTATTTGAAACGGAATTTATTGCATTTACTTCGGCATGATTTCCTCCGTAAGGGCTGGTAAAACCTTCGCCTATAATGGTATTCTTATAAACAATTACACTGCCAACCATGGGGTTTGGGCTGGTGCTTCCTAAACCATTTTTAGCAATTTGTATACAACGCTTTATGTAAATATCGTGTTGTGTCAATACTAAAATTTAATTTTTACATCTTCGGTTTTGTCAATATTATAGGTGTACGAAAAGCCTAATACTTTATATTTAATATCGCCTATGTATTGCACTTTCACTTTCTTGCTAAACAAACTTCCAATTAAGCCGCCAATACTTTTGTTGCTAAACAGGCTATCAGTAGGAACATTTGTTTTTAATGGAATTGAAAATTTCTTTTTTGCTGGTACTTCAAAACGCTCTGTTGAAACAGAAGCCATTTCATTATCATTTATAAACACTTTTATTTCATCGGTTTGCAATTCGCCGCCAATATCATTTGGATTGATAAACAAGGCATCTGCAGTAAACGTAACGTACTTCGAAGTCGATTCTAAAACCTTGATATTATCTATGCCAACGAACTGAGGTTTTTCATTTACAGAACAGCTAATAATAGCGATGCATATTGTTGATAAGATTATAAGTTTTTTCATCTGTTTGATTTTTTTATTGCTGAATTTTATAAAAAATAAATACATTCAGTAACTCTCACAAATTTCAATCATTTTAAGTTCATATAAAATAATGAAAATTCATGTTGGTTTCATTTCAATTTTTTTCAATTTAATGTATCTTCACTACTTCAAAAATGCCAATTAAAGTGAGTAAAGATACTATAGTTATTCGAGAAATTGAACCTCAAGATAATGCACAATTAGAGCAAGTTATTAGAGCTTGTTTTCATGAGTTTAAAATTCCCTTAGAAGGCACAGCCTATTCTGATGCTGAAACACCAAGGATGTTTGAGTCTTATCAAAATGATAACGATGTGTATTATGTGATTGATGCTAACGGAGAAATTTTAGGAGGTGGCGGTGTTAAACCATTAAAGGATAATGAAAATGAGGTTTGTGAAATTCAAAAAATGTATTTCTCGCCGAAAGTAAGAGGTAAAGGTTATGGAAGAGCTTTGTTTGAAAAATGCATGCAAGCAGCTAAAGCGTTGGGTTATAAACAATGTTATTTAGAATCGGCATCACAACTTAAAGCGGCTATCCATATTTATGAGAGTTATGGGTTTAAACATTTAGAAAATGCACTAGGAAATACGGGGCATTATTCATGTGGTGTATGGATGTTGAAGGATTTGTGAATTATGATTTACGATTTTTAGATTGGGATTCGTTATTAAAAATAAAATTAATTGAAACTAAAAGATATTCAAAATACATTTCATCGAGCCTTAGATTCTATGTATGGTAAAGAGGAAGTTGATAGCTTCTTTTTTATGTTGATAGAATCCTATTATGGTGTGTCAAGAATTCAGTTAGCTATGGATCCTGATTATGCTATTGATGGTTCAGAAAAAATCCTAAATGCTTTAGAATTATTAAAACAGCAAAAACCAATTCAATATATAATAGGAGAAACGGAGTTTTATGGATTGCCTATTAAAGTGAATGACCATGTTTTAATTCCCAGACCAGAAACCGAAGAATTGGTAGCATGGGTTTTGAAAAAAAATGATGGTAATAATCCTATTAATATTTTGGATATAGGAACAGGAAGCGGTTGTATTGCTATTTCGTTAGCTAAAAATTCACCAAATGCTAAGGTTTATGCTCTGGATGTTTCCGCGGAAGCGCTAAAAATAGCAAAACAAAATGCGGATTTAAATGATGTTAATGTTGAGTTTATTGAAGCTGATATATTGACCGCAGGTCATACTGAACTAGTTTCAGTATCTCATAAATTTAATATCATAGTTTCCAATCCGCCTTATATAAGAGCCCAGGAAAAAGAACTTATGAAAGCTAATGTTATAGATAATGAACCACATTTGGCGCTTTTTGTAAAAGATAAAAATCCGTTGCTTTTTTATGAAGCAATAACTCAATTTGCATCGAATAACCTAACTAATGAAGGGCAGTTGTTTTTTGAAATTAATGAATATTTAGGGAATGATATGATTGAATTATTAAATGATAATGATTTCAGAAACATAGAGTTGAAACAAGATATTTTTAGAAAAGATAGGATGATAAAAGGAGAAAAGATTGACGAATTTTGATTAACGATTTTAGAATTTGAAATTTTCAAAATTTCAAGTAAATATTTTACAAGTAAATGAGTATAGAACAACAAATAAAAAACCTAAGGATTGAACTAAGAGAACATAACCACAATTATTATGTGCTTGATAAGGCAACCATTTCAGATTATGATTTTGATATTAAACTGAAGACACTTCAAGAATTAGAAGCTAAACATCCTGAGTTTTTTGATGCCAATTCGCCAACACAACGGGTTGGGGGCGCCGTGACTAAGAATTTTGAAACCATTGTTCATGAACATCGTATGTATTCTTTAGAGAATTCTTATTCTAAAGAAGATTTACAAGATTGGGAAACACGAATTAAAAAATTGGTTGATGGTGATATTAAATATACTTGTGAATTAAAATATGATGGGGCGTCCATAAGTTTAACTTATGAATCTGGTACATTAGTAAAAGCGGTTACTAGAGGAGATGGTTTTCAAGGTGATAATGTAACGGCGAATGTAAGAACTATAAAATCTGTACCGTTGCAATTAAAAGGGGATTATCCATCAAAGTTTGATATACGAGGTGAAATTGTATTGCCTTTTGATGGTTTTAATAAAATGAATGAAGAGCGGATTGAAATTGGTGAAGAGCCTTATAGAAATCCAAGAAATACAGCTTCAGGGAGTTTGAAATTACAAGATAGTGCTGAGATTGCTAAACGCCCACTAGAATGTTTGCTTTATAATTTAACAGGATCTAATTTAGGAATCAATACGCAATTTGAAAGCCTTGATAAAGCGAGACAATGGGGTTTTAAAGTGCCTGAAGCTGCTACATTGGCTCATTCTATTGAAGAAGTTTTAGAATTTATTGCCTATTGGGATGTGCATCGTCACGATTTGCCTTATGAAACCGATGGTGTTGTTATAAAGGTTAATGATTTACAGCAACAAGAAGAATTAGGTTATACTGCAAAAGCACCACGTTGGGCCATGGCTTACAAGTTTAAAGCGGAACAAGTATCTACACGATTAAACAGTATTACATATCAAGTTGGACGAACTGGCGCCATTACTCCTGTGGCTAATTTAGAGCCTGTAGAATTAGCAGGAACAACGGTTAAACGTGCATCATTACACAATGCAGACCAAATTGAAAAACTGGATATTAGAGTAGGTGACGTCGTTTATGTTGAAAAAGGTGGCGAAATTATTCCCAAAATTCTTGGAGTAGATTTAAGTAAGCGTTCAATAAGTTCTAAACCAACACAATACATCACTCTTTGTCCAGAATGTAAAACACCATTAGAAAGATTAGAAGGTGAAGCAAAACATTTTTGTCCAAATTATAATGGTTGTCATCCACAAATTGTTGGACGTATTCAACATTTTGCATCAAGAAAAGCAATGAATATTGATGGTTTAGGTATAGGGATTATAGAATTGTTATATCATCATGATAAAATTCATAATTACTCAGATTTATATTATTTAAGTTATGATGAGATTAATGGAATTAGAATGTGGTTAGATAATGAAGAAGCAGGATTGAAAAAGAATAATCAATTACAAGTTCCTATTGGTAAGTCTATTTATGGGTTAAGTCAAGGCTGGGGAAATCTGACTCGTTCAGATTCAGATTTTATTGCTAAACATTTAAATAAAATTGAAGATATTTTTATAGAAGAATTTGAATTGCCTGATGGAATTGATTTAAAGAAATTTTATAAATTTAAAGAAAATCTAAAAGAAAAATTTCATACAGTTGATTTATGCAACTATTCAAACTTTAAACATTTTTCTTCTTTTAATTTACTTCTAGATTTAAAATTTTCAAGCACAACTAGTTTAGATTTATTTGACGATTCTAATTTAGATTCTTTGAGTTTTATAGATGAGGCTTTAAATATACCTAAATATAATGAGCAAGATAAATTTGAAGAGTTTATAATTAGGGTAAGTGATAGAAGTAGAGTTGGTATTCAAAGTAAGACAGCTGAAAATCTTTTAAAATCAATCGAAACATCGAAAGAAAGAACTTTCGATAAAGTGTTGTTTTCTCTAGGAGTAAGTGACGTTGGGGAGGTTAGTGCAAAAAATTTAGCTAACCATTTTTTAATATTAAAGGATTTGGTTAAAGCTAGTTTTGAGGATTTGGTTGCCATTAGAGATATTGGTGAGAGCGTTGCAAATAATATTTTGTTATTTTTTAGTAATGAAGAAAATATCAAGATAATTAATAGGCTTCAAAGAGTTGGACTTAATTTTGAAATTGAAAAAAAAGAGTTGAATTCTGAAAAATTAAAGGGGTTTTCTTTTGTTGTTTCTGGTAAGTTCAATATCGATAGAAATGAGCTTAAAAAAATGATTGTGGAAAATGGCGGAAAAAATGTTGGTTCGTTATCAAAGAGTACATCGTTTTTAATTGTAGGTGATAATATGGGACCAAGTAAAAAGGATAAAGCGGAAAAAGAAAATATAAAAATGATAAGTGAGGAAGAATTTTATGAGTTATTAAAATGATTGAGAATTACGTTGCATTTGATTTTGAAACAGCAAGCGGGAAAAACCCTTGTTCAATTGGTATTGTTGAGTTTAATAAGGGAGAAGTTGTAAATGAATATTATTCGCTGATAAACCCTAATATTGAAAAATTTAATCCTTTTACGACAAGAATTCATGGGATTAGAGAAAGCGATGTTTTAAATGAACGTGAGTTCAATGAAGTTTGGAATGATATCAATCATTTTTTTGAAAATAAAGTTATTATTGCTCATAATTCTAGTTTTGATATTTCTGTTTTAAATTATTCTCTTAAAAGATATAATTTAAAACAACCCATAAATAATTGTTATTGTACATTAAGAATTTCAAGAAAGGTTTTGGAATTAGAAAATTATAAACTAAGTACTTTAGCAGAGTATTATTCTATTCAGCAAGATAATTATCATAATGCGTTGGAAGATGCTTATGTCTGTGGTAGAGTTTTTTCAAAATTACTACTAGAGATTGATGATGTTAGCTCATTTTTAAAAAGCACATCAACTAATTCTATTAAAAGGAAAAAACCGCAAAGTCAAACAAATGCTTTTAATTCTTTTAAAGAACTTGAAGAGGAAATAATAGACAGAAGATTCAAGATTGAACAAGTATTTGGTATAATGACCAATATTTTAGAAGGAAAAAAGATTGTTATTTCTGGTATTTTTCATTCAGTTTCTAGAAATGAGCTAAAAAAACTAATCGAAGATAACGGGGGGAAGGTAAGCAGCTCCATTTCATCAAAAACAAGTTATATAGTTGCTGGAGATAATATGGGACCCAGTAAAAAGGCGAAAGCTGAAACGCTAGGAATAGCGCTACTTACAGAATATCAATTCCTACAAAAAGTAAACTAATTCATGTTTTTTATCGATTAAATGTAATTTTTTAACGTTTAGTTGTAAATTTTAATTATATTTGTACTCGAACAATAAATTACTTTTATGTACAAGTCGAAAGTCTTGATAGGTTTTGTTTTAATATCCTATTTCTTATTTGCTATTTTTGAATTTAGCGGTAATGAAGTGGTCGCGTTTTATTTTAATGCTTTAATTGTACCATTAATAACCATCCTTTACGTTTTATTTATAGAACGGAAAAGCAAATTGTTTTTGATGTTTTTAGTAAGTTATTCGTTGTCAGATATCTTGGGTATAGTCATTCGTAACATGCCCTATGATGAGTCGTTAAAACTCTACGATTTTGAGTATTATATTGGTAATGCATTATACATAATGGCTTATGTTTTTTTAATAATTAAAATAGTTAAATCTCTTAATTTTAAGTACGTTATAAAACATTTAAAAATGCATTTAATAGTTTTAAGTATTTTAAATATTTACTTATTATATGTTTTGCATGCTATAATTAATCCGAACCTCGTACTAGAAAGCGATTATTATTTAGAATTAACTTATAATATAGTGCTACTCCTATTGTTATCTTTAGCATTATTGAATTATTTTTACAAAGACAATAAAAAATCGTTTTACTTATTCTTAGGTGCTTTATTTATTGTTTTTTCAGAGGTAATAGATATAGCATATATCTATGTGGCTCCAAGATGTTTTTTAAACTTTTTGTCTACCACGCTTTCTCTAGGAGCCTTTTATTTCCTTTACCAACAATCAAAATTATTGAATGTTTCTAACGAAGAAGGAGAATATGTAATTATAGAATAATTGTTATGCTTTCTTTAAAAAGGGAATATTTTTTTTGTGTAAGAAAAGAATTAGCGCAGAAAGTATAAACGTAAGTACGGCTGTACCAAAAAGTAAACCGCCATCATTTTTTACTTCAATTCCTAATTTTGTGAGATGCATAACAATAGCACCTCCAATAAGGCCTAAAGTTAAACCTGCTCCTATCCAAATAGTTTTTGGGATAAGTATCAGGATTGCAGCAATAAGTTCTAGAATGCCAATACCTATTCTTCCGATGGGTTCTAAACCTACTTTTTCAAATATATAAACACTATCAGGGTGTGCAGAAAATTTGAAACGTAAAGTTTGAATTAAAATAATTGCTACAATTAGTCGCAAAGCTAAAGGAAAGTATTTTTTCATAATTAAGATGCTTTAGTTGGATGCTTAGACGCATTTAACCTCAATTATTAACAAAAAAACAGCAAACTAAACAATTATTGAAGTTCCATTTGCAGATTTGTTCTTATCCGAATCAAAATAAAAATCTATTTTCCCCAAATTTATACCATAATATCCTACTTGGTTGACTAGCATATTTTCGCCTTCAATATTCTTTGCAACCGTTGGTTTTGGAAGAAAAGTATGAGTGTGTCCGCCAATAATCAAATCAATGTCTTTAGTGGCTTTAGCTAGAGTTAGGTCGCTAATTTTATCAGGATTATTTCTATAATGATACCCTAAATGCGATAAGCAGATTATTAAATCGCAGCCTTCTTCTGTTTTTAAAATTCTAGTCATGTCTTGACTAATTTCAATAGGATCTAAATATTTGGTTTCTTTAAACATATCAGGAGTTACCAATCCATCAAGTTTAATACCTAAACCAAAAACACCAATTTTAATCCCATCTTTTTTAAATATTTTATAGGGTTTGGTTTGGGTATCCATTATAGTGTTTGAAAAATCGTAATTGGCAGTTATAAATTGGAATTCGGCATGCGGAAGTTGTGCATACAAGCCATCAATTCCGTTATCAAAATCATGATTTCCAATTGTTGCAGCGTCATACTTTAGCATGCTCATTAATTTAAATTCCAATTCACCACCATAATAATTAAAATATGGAGTGCCTTGAAAAATATCTCCAGCGTCAAGTAGTAATGTGTTTGGGTTTTCTTGTCTTAAAGCTTCAATTAAACTAGCGCGTCTTGCTACACCACCTGTGTTAGGGTTTCTAGCATTTTCAGGTCCAAAAGGATCAATATGACTATGCACATCGTTAGTATGAAGAATAGTGATTTTAGTGGTTTTTACTGCACTAGTAAATGATTGCAACCCTAGACTCCCTAGTGTAACTAAAGCTGTTCCCGCTAATGCTTGCTGAATAAAATCTCTACGCTTCATAATTATTTTGTTTGAATAAATCTATCGTCAATAACAGGGTTTATAGAGTCAAGTTTGATGAACTTATCAATTAAGGCATTTCTAATTTTATAATTCAAATAATAAACGCTATCGTTCGGTTTAAAAAAGCGCATATTATCACCCCCATTATATAGATAGTCGCTAGTGGCAACGTAATAGGTTTTATTCTGCTTGATTCCTTCTCCATTTATCTTAGCTTCTACTACATCAAAATCTTTATTTAAAACAAGTTTCAGTTTAGAAATTGGATGTGCACTTTTTGATTGTCTTAAATAACCTATTAAACTATCAATTTGAGTGCCTTTAAACGCAATCACTACAATACTGTTTTCAAAAGGCATTAATTCAAAGGCTGTTCTTTTTGATACATTACCTTTGTTTAAAGACGATCTAATGCTTCCGTAATTAAGTAGCACCATATCTATATCATGCCCAGTTCTACTTTTAAAAACAGGATTTGATTCACTATAAACCGCATCGGCCATAAAATTCCCTAAAGCAGTATTAAATTCACCGTCAGTTTTTGAATACGTGTTTGCAGAATATGCCAAAACACTATCTAAATCTTTTTGAATATTATCTCTATATGGCTTGATAAAAGCTTCAATTTCAGAATCTAATTTCAGTGTGTCTGAAATTAAAATTTGCTTGCCTTCAATTTTTGTAAGCTGCATTTTTTGTTGTTTACAACTCGAAAAAATGAAAATATTTAACAAAAAAAATAAATGTGTAAACCTCATAATATAAAAAAGAAAATTTGAATGTACTTTTGTTACCTTTGGCCAAAGCATAAAGATAAATGATTTTAAAGGGTTTTAGAGAAAAATCTAATAAAAAGTACTTAAACAAATTGTTGTCTGAAAGGCAGGTAATTGTTAACGACGATAAGTTAATAAGTTTAGGAATTATCTTTAATATTGATGAAATTCATGATTTTGAATCATTTCGAAAACTATCTGATTTTATAAAAGTTAGGCCAAATAAATTAAAAATCATTGCATTTTCCGAAAGCAAAAAAAATGATTTACATGCTTGGGATGAATGTTATAATTTAAAAGATTTTGGATGGAAAGGAAAGATTAAAAACGCTGATTTACAGGAGTTTTTGGATGTACCATTTGATATTCTGATTAGTTATTTTGAAAAAGATGTTTTAGAATTGAAATTGATGACTGCTAAGTCTAAAGCAAAATTTAAAATAGGCATTTTACAAACGGATGAACGTTTAAACGATTTGATTATTAAAACAAGTCTAAAACAGTTTGAGTTATTTAAGAAAGAAGTTTTTAAGTACCTCAGTATATTAAATAAAATATAGTAAAAATGAATAGTAAGTTTCTTGGAACTGGAGTGGCATTGGTAACCCCTTTTAAGGCAGATTTAAGTATAGATCATGCAGCCTTGGCACATATTGTAAATTATAATATTGAAAAAGGCACAGAATATCTTGTAATTTGTGGAACAACTGGAGAAAGTGTAACACTTACAAAACAAGAAAAAAAGGAAGTTGTAGCCACTATTTCAAAAGCTAATAACGGAAAATTGCCATTAGTTTTGGGGATTGGAGGAAATAATACAACTGCCGTTGTTGAGGAAATAAAATCTACTGATTTAAGCGGAATTGATGCTATTTTGTCAGTTTCTCCATATTATAGTAAACCAACTCAAGAAGGTATTTACCAACATTTTAAGGCTATTGCTGAAACTTCACCTATAGATGTTATTTTATATAATGTTCCTGGACGTACTTCAAAAAATATTGAGGTAGAAACCACTTTAAGATTAGCTAACGATTTTAAAAACATAGTTGCAGTTAAAGAGGCTGGAAATAACATGTCTCAATATTTAGAGTTAATTAAAAATAAACCAGAAGATTTTTTAATAATTTCTGGTGACGATGATTTGGCTCTTGGAGTAACTTTAGCTGGTGGAGCAGGAGTAATTTCAGTTATAGGTCAAGCGTTTCCAAAAGAGTTTTCAAATATGATTCGGTTAGGTTTAAAAGGTGATGCTAAAGGAGCTTATAAACTGCACTATAAGCTTATGGCGGTAATAGGTCTTATTTTTGAAGAGAATAACCCTGCAGGAATTAAAGCGGTTTTTGAAGCTTTAAATTTATGCCAAGATTCGGTTAGATTGCCACTAGTTCCAGCATCAAGTCAACTAAAACAAAAGATTGTAGATTTCGTAAATACTTTTTAAGTCTGTTAAAAATTACTTAAACCTTATGATCGTTGACTTTAAGCTGTTATTTTAGCATGAAAATAATATTTTTAAAATCCATATTAATAGCGTATTTTTGCGTGCTGTATTAAAAACCTATGATAAAATTTTTTTACATTCTAATAGTTTTAGCAGTTTTAAGTAGCTGTAGCGAGTATCAAAAGGCTTTAAAAGCAGATGGAGAAGGTGCTATTGCTACAAAATTTAAAATGGGAGAAGCGTTGTATAATGAGGGCAAATTTGCGAAAGCTAATAGACTTTTTGCTCAAATTGTCCCAAGTTATAGAGGAAAACCTCAAGCTGAGAAGTTAATGTATTTGTATTCTAATACATTTTACAAAATGGAAGACTATTATGTAGCAGGTTATCAGTTTGAACGATTTGCATCAAGTTATCCTAAAAGTGAAAAGGTTGAAGAAGCTGCCTTTTTGAGTGCTAAAAGTTATTATCAGTTATCACCTGTTTATAGTAAAGAACAAAAAGAAACAAAGGAAGCTCTTGAAAAACTTCAAGAGTTTATCAATTTGTTTCCTGATTCAAAGTATGTTTCTGAAGCCAATCCATTAGTTCAAGAGTTAGATTTTAAACTGGAGAAAAAAGCTTATGAAATTGCTAAACAATATAATAAAATATCAGATTATCCTGCCTCGGTAAGATCTTTTGATAATTTTATATTTGAATTTCCAGGCTCAAAATTACGTGAAAGCGCCTTGTTTTATAGATTAGATTCGGCATATAAATTGGCAGTAAACAGTGTAGAGATTAAAAACTCTTTGCAGAAGGGATTAGTATATTTAAAAAAGCAACGCTTGGAAACAGCAAAAGAGTATTCGGAGGCGTTCAAAGAGATTTATGCCAATTCAAAACATATTGAAGATGTTAATGCCATGGTATTAGCAATAAACGAAGAATTAAAAGGTTACAGCACCAAAAGTTAAATTATAATAAGAATGGATTTAAAAAAAACCAATGCTCCAGTTAATACGGTAACGTATGATAGAAATCAAATAGATGAGCCAACTGAGAATATCTACGAGTCAATTTCAATCATTGCAAGACGTGCAGATCAAATTAACACAGAGATTAAAAAAGAACTTATTGATAAGTTAGAAGAATTTGCTACTTATAATGATAGTCTTGAAGAAATCTTTGAAAACAAAGAGCAAATTGAGGTTTCTAAATTTTACGAAAAATTACCAAAACCTCATGCGTTAGCTGTTCAAGAATGGTTAACAGATAAAATTTATTTTAGAAATACAGAGGAAGATTCTCAAGAATAATTTCTAAATTTAAACACCATTAAACAAACTCCAATACCGTTTTAATAAATGGTCTTGGAGTTTATTTGGTTATTAACATAAGATTTTTATGAGCATATTAACTGGGAAAAAAATACTACTAGGCGTAACAGCTGGCATTGCTGCTTATAAATCTGCTTCATTGGTTAGGTTGTTTATTAAATCTGGTGCTCAAGTAAAAGTAGTTATGACACCTGCTGCCAAAGAATTTGTTACCCCTTTAACATTATCAACATTATCAAAACATCCTGTACATTCGTCTTTCACAAATGAAGAGGATGCCATGGCTGCCGGCAGGCAGGACAATGCTATATGGAATAGCCATGTAGATTTAGGGCTTTGGGCGGATGTATTTGTTATTGCACCAGCAACTGCGAATACCTTATCAAAAATGGCAAATGGCGTTTGTGATAATTTATTATTAGCTACATATTTATCGGCTAAATGTGCTGTGTATTTTGCACCTGCCATGGATTTGGATATGTACAAGCATCCAACTACAATTCAGTCTTTTGAAAAACTAAACAACTTCGGAAATATTATGATTCCTGCTACTAGTGGCGAATTGGCAAGTGGTTTAGTAGGAGCCGGTAGAATGGCTGAGCCAGAAGATATCGTTGCTTTTATAGAAAATGATATTTTAGGAAAACTTCCACTACGTGGAAAAAAAGTATTAATTACCGCAGGACCAACTTACGAGACTATTGACCCTGTTCGTTTTATAGGTAATCATTCTAGCGGAAAAATGGGATTTGAAATAGCTAAAGCAGCAGCTAATTTGGGAGCTGAGGTTATTTTGATTACAGGACCAACACATCAAAAAGTATCTCATGCTTTAATAGATGTTATACCCGTTGTAGGTGCGCAAGAGATGTTTAACGAAGTTCATAAATATTATAAAAATAGTGATGTGGCAATACTTTCTGCGGCTGTAGCAGATTATAAACCTAAAGAAGTGGCATCTCAGAAAATAAAAAAGAAGTCTGAAACGTTAACTTTAGAGTTAGAAAAAACTAAAGACATTCTAGCTTCTTTGGGAGACCTTAAAAAGAAACAATATTTAGTTGGTTTTGCATTGGAAACCAACAACGAATTAGAAAATGCAAAAGGAAAATTAAAAAGGAAGAATTTAAATTTAATTGTGCTAAATTCGTTAAATGATAAAGGTGCTGGCTTTAAAACCGATACTAATAAAGTGACTTTCATTGATGATAAAGAAAATATTTCAGAGTTTCAGTTAAAGTCGAAAGCAGAGGTAGCTTCAGATTTATTAAACAAAATTATATCAGAAATTGATGCGTAATATTTTAGTTGTATTATTAATTTGCCTTAGTTTAAAGGGGATTTCACAGGAGTTGAATTGTAATGTTGTTGTAAACGCAGAACAAACTGGTAATGAAAATTTTCCTATTTTTAAAACACTAGAGAAGCAACTCAATGAGTTTATTAATAATACAAAATGGACTAAAAAAGCCTTTAAAGATCAAGAACGTATTAGTTGCAATATGTTTGTAAATGTTGTTAATTACAGTGGTGAGTCGTTTCAAGCAACATTACAAATACAATCATCACGACCAATTTATGGGTCTTCTTTTAGTACACCTATTTATAATTTCAACGACAAAGATTTTAATTTTAGGTATCTAGAGTTTCAGAATTTAATTTATAATCCTTCTCAATTTGAATCTAACCTTATTTCTGTTATCGCTTTTCATGTCAATATGATTTTGGCTTTAGACGCCGATTCATTTGAAATAAATGGAGGCGATGAGAATTTCAAACAGGCTCAAATTATAACCAATTATTCCCAACAGGGTAATTTTAAAGGTTGGAAATTAGAAGATGGATTACAAAGTAGATTTTCGCTTATTGACAATGTGTTGTCGCCAACATTTAAGGAATTTAGAAATGTTATGTATACCTATCACAGAAATGGTTTAGATGTTATGAGTGATGATGTTAAGGAGGGTAAAGAAGCAGTGGCTTCATCTTTAGAAAAGTTTCAAGCTATGAATAGCCGGAGACCAAATTCTTTCTTATTGCGTACCTTTTTTGATGCCAAAGCAGAAGAAGTAGAGCAAATTTTCTCAGATGGACCAAATGTGGATATAGCAAGTTTAAAAGAAACATTACAAAAAATTGCGCCTATGCATAGTAGTAAATGGCAAAATATTAAATATTAAAAGAAGTCAGTATGTGTCAGTCACAGTATGTAGTTACTGGATACTGGAAACTGAAGACTGAATACTAAAATATGCTAATCTCCCTTTCCATAAAAAATTATGCTTTAATTGACAATCTTAATGTCGATTTTAATGATGGTTTTTCAATTATTACAGGTGAAACTGGTGCAGGTAAGTCTATATTACTTGGTGGTTTATCATTAATTTTAGGTAAGCGCGCTGATTTGAGTAGTTTAAAAGACGCCACACAAAAGTGTATTATAGAAGCCGTTTTTAATGTTTCTAATTATAATCTAAAACCGCTTTTTGAGTCTGAAGATTTTGATTATGAAGCGCATACTATAATTCGAAGAGAGATATTGCCTTCTGGTAAATCCAGAGCGTTTGTTAACGATTCTCCTGTTAACTTAACAAGCTTACAATTGTTAGGAGAGCGTTTAGTCGATATTCATTCTCAACACCAAACGTTGCAATTAACTAGTAACGACTTTCAATTTCAGGTTATTGATGCTTTAGCAAAGAATGAGGATTCACTTCAAAATTATAAAACAGAATTAAATACTTATAAGAAGCTGCAAAAAGCACTAAAAGATCTAACTTCTTTTCAAGTAGAAGCTATCAAAGAGCATGACTATAACTCGTTTTTATTAAACGAATTAGTGGAAGCTAATTTAGTTGCAGGCGAGGTAGAGGTATTAGAAGAAGAATATGAAACCCTAAATAACATTGAAGGCATCAAAGAAAATCTTGCTGAAGCCTATCAGCTTTTAAGTGACGAACAGGTAGGCGTGTTATCTTCTCTTACGTCATTGAAAAATGTCTTTCAAAAGTTAACTGGTTTTTCTTCCAAATATGAAGCGTTATTCGATAGAGCAAATAGCAGCTTGATTGAAATGGATGATTTGTTTAGCGAGATTAATGAATTACAAGACCATATAGAAGCCAACCCGAATAGACTTGAAGTTGTTGATGCTAAATTGAAAACAATTCATGGTTTAATGCAAAAGCACGTAGCTTCTGATGTATCAGAATTAATTACTATAAAGAATCAATTAGAAGAGAAAGTTTCAATTACTGAGAACTTAGATGAAACCATTCAGAAAAAACAATCTGAGATAGATGCAAAAGAAACCGAACTAAACACAATTTCTCAAGTCATTCATAAAAACCGTTCAGAAGTTGTTCCACAATTAAAAAAACAATTGGAAACTATTTTGGTAGATTTAGGTATGCCAAATGCACAGTTTAAAATTGATGTTGTAAGGAGCGAAACGTTTTATGCAAATGGAAAAGATGCCTTGTCATTTTTATTTTCAGCCAATAAAGGCGGAAGTTTTAATGAATTGAAAAAAGCAGCATCAGGAGGCGAACTCTCAAGGATTATGTTAGCTATAAAATCAGTTTTAGCAAAATATATTCAATTACCAACTATTATGTTTGATGAAATAGATACTGGTGTTTCTGGCGAAATTTCAAATAAAATGGGTGATATCATGTTGCAAATGAGTAAAACTATGCAGGTGTTTTCTATCACGCATTTACCGCAAATTGCGGCTAAAGGACATTCGCATTTCAAAGTTTATAAAGAAGATGTTAACGAGGTGACTCAAACCAATTTAATTAAGCTGAATCATGATGAACGCATCGTTGAAATTGCACAAATGCTTGGTGGTTCAGAAATGTCTACTTCTGCGATAGCTCATGCTAAAGAATTACTCAATTAACTTGTCATTCCTACGAATGCAGGAATCTTATTATAAAAATAATAATTTTAATATTATCTTTAGCCCATATTAATTAACTAGAATTAAACATATAACTAATCAACATACAAACCATTAAATATGTATAACTTATTAAAAGGAAAAAAAGGAATCATTTTCGGAGCATTAGATTCTAATTCAATTGCTTGGAAAACTGCTGAGCGTGTACATGAAGAAGGAGGTCAATTTGTACTAACTAACGCGCCAGTAGCAATGCGAATGGGACAAATTAATGAGTTAGCAGAAAAAACAGGTTCTCAAATTATTCCAGCTGATGCCACATCACTTGAAGATTTACAGAATTTAATTGACAAGTCTCAAGAAATTCTTGGAGGAAAAATCGATTTTGTTTTACATTCTATTGGGATGTCTATAAATGTTAGAAAAGGCAAGCATTATACAGATCAAAATTATGAATGGACGCAGAAAGGAACCGATGTTTCAGCCATGTCATTTCATAAATTGATGCAAACATTGTACAAATCTGATGCTATGAATGAATGGGGGAGTATTGTGGCATTAACTTATATGGCTGCACAACGTGTTTTTCCAGACTATAATGATATGGCAGATAATAAAGCATATTTAGAAAGTATTGCACGTAGTTTTGGATACTTCTTTGGAAGAGATAAAAATGTTCGTGTAAATACTATTTCGCAATCACCAACGCCAACAACAGCTGGTAGTGGTGTTAAAGGATTTGATGGTTTTATCGCTTACGCGGAAAAAATGTCGCCACTTGGTAATGCAACCGCTTTAGATTGTGCCAATTATACGGTGTCTTTATTTAGCGATTTAACAAAGCGTGTAACCTTACAAAACTTATTCCATGATGGTGGTTTTAGTAATATGGGTGTTAGTGATGCTGTAATGAGTACGTTTGTAGGGGAAGAATAAAAATTATTAAAGACCTGTCAACCTGAGTTCGATATAAAAATCTTCATTTTAAGGGTGAAAATCAACAAAATAGTTGGGTTGTCACCTTGAGCGCAGTCGAAAGGTCATTAAAATCGATAAATTCTTTGGGTTTCGACTGCGCTCAACCTGACATTGAAACATAAATAATTAATTTTCATTAGAATATGTTTGTTCTTACGTCGAACTCAGGTTGTCAGGTTTTTAAAACCTGACAGGCCTCAAAATGCATAAAGAAAGCTACCCTAAAAACGGTGGCTTTTTTGGTTTTATAATTTAAAAAATTATGGCGAGTTTTAAAAAAAACCGCGCTATCCGTTACTAGTTTTGGCTCGATGCGCGCCTCGCCAAAAGCTAACCACTACTATCGCTCTCGCACCTATCTGCCAATTAAGAGTCCAATCGAAAAGCAGTTGTAAGTTTGCTAATAAATGTAACAGGATTAATTACATTTGTATTATGCAATTAGAGTATTCATTCATAATTCCAGTCTATAATAGACCAGATGAAATTCAAGAGCTTTTACAAAGTTTTGAAGCTTTAGAGGGAAATATGTTGTATGAAATTGTAATTGTTGAGGATGGGTCAACTAAAACTTCAAAAGATGTCGTTGAAACGTTCAATAAAAAGCTAAATATTTCTTATTTTTTTAAAGAAAACTCGGGACCTGGAGATTCAAGGAACTTTGGAATGAAGCATGCCAAAGGAAACTATTTTATCATTTTAGATTCTGATTGTATTCTACCTAAACAGTATTTAACTGAAGTAGAAAAGAGTTTAGCAACAGATTATGTTGATTGTTTTGGAGGACCCGATGCCGCTCATGATTCGTTTTCAAATCTTCAAAAAGCGATTAATTTTTCAATGACCTCGTTTATTACTACAGGAGGCATACGTGGTAATAAGAATAGTATTGATACATTTCAACCAAGAAGTTTCAATATGGGGCTTTCAAAAAAAGCTTTTGAAGATTCAAAGGGATTTGGAAGAATTCATCCAGGAGAAGACCCAGATTTATCTATTAGATTATGGGATTTGGGTTATAAAACAAAATTAGTTCCTGATGCCTATGTGTATCATAAACGACGTGTTTCTTGGGAGAACTTTTACAATCAAGTCAATAAATTTGGTATGGTTCGTCCTATTTTAAATAAGTGGCATCCTTCAACAAAAAAAGCGACCTATTGGTTTCCAACTTTATTTAGCATGGGTTTAATATTGGCTATTTTGTTATTTGCTATTGGATTTAAATGGCTCTTAATCGGATATGGATTATATTTTGTAATTGCTTTTTTATTAGCTTTATCTAGCACAAAGAATTTAATAGTCTCTATATTGGCTATTCTAGCAATTTTAATTCAGTTCACTGGTTATGGCTATGGGTTTTTAAAATCTACTTTTGCGGTTTCTATGTTGAATAAAAATCCTGAAACGCATTTTCCTAAATTATTCTTTAAGTTGAAATAATGAAATAATGAAATAATGAAAAAATTAAAAGCAGATATTATAGCGTCCTTTAAAAATAAAAGAATCAATGTATTCATTTTATTTTTACTATTTGCTTTCGTTATTTTAATTTTTACCAAGCTATCAAAAGAATACACAAATACAATAGCTTTTGAAATAGAAAAACTAAATGTACCTCAAGAAAATATTATTTTTAATGATTCTGTCAATTTAAATATCACTTTAAAAACACATGGTTTTAAATGGTTAAAGTACTACGTTTCTAAGCCAAAGATTAAAATAGATTTTAATAAAGATGTATTTAAGAAAGAAGGCGTTTTTGTTTGGAATAAATCAAAATCATTTCTAAATAACACGCAATTTGATAAACAAGTGGAGCTTTTGAGCATAGCACCAGACCCAATTATTTTTAGATATGGCATTAATATGGTGAAAAAAGTCCCTGTTATATTGAATGCTGATGTTAGTTTTGATCCAGGTTTTAATATGTCTGGTAATCTAATTTCTGAACCAGATTCGGTTATAGTGGTTGGCCCAGATATATTAGTTTCTAAAATTACAGCTCTTGAAACAGAAGCTGTGACTTTAAAAGAGATACGAGCAAATGTATCAGAAATTGTAAAATTGAAGTTGCCAAAAAGCACCTCAGATTTAAAGTTTTCTACTGAACAAATTGTCTTAAAGGGGCAAGTAGAAAAGTTTACAGAAGGCACTCTTAAAATTCCTATTTCTGTAATCAATATTCCGAAAAACACAAAACTAAAATACTTTCCAAAGGTAGTTAGTGTTTCTTATTATGTAAGTTTGAGTAATTTTAATACCATTACACCCAATGATTTTAAGGTTGTTTGCGATTTTAATAAAACTAATGAGAGTCAATCTTTCTTAATCCCAGAACTTGTTAAATATCCTGAGACTGTAAAGAATGCAAGAATTGAACAACAGCGTATTGAATTTATTATAACAAAATGATTATTGTAGGACTTACAGGTGGCATTGGGAGCGGGAAGACAACTGTCGCAAAACAGTTTTCAGAAATGGGTATTCCTGTTTATATTGCTGATGAAGAAGCAAAAGGCTTGATGCGAAGATCTAAAATTATCAAAAGAAAACTCATCAAATTATTTGGTGATGAGGCTTATATTGATGATGAATTAAATAAACCCTTCTTAGCAAATATCATTTTCAATGATAAAAGGTATTTACAAAAAATGAATGCTATAGTACATCCCAAAGTGGCGCGACATTTTCAAAAGTGGGTAATAAAACAAGATACACCCTATGTGATTAAAGAAGTTGCTATCTTATTTGAAAATGGAGGACATAAGGCATGTGATTTTGTAATTACTGTAACTGCTCCAATAGAAACAAGAATAAAGCGTTTACTCAAACGCGATAATACTTCAAAAGAAAAAATTGAAGCCATTATGAAAAATCAATGGACAGATAAAGAAAAAGTAAAGCATTCTCATTTTGTTATTGAAAATATTGAACTTGAAAATACTAAAAAACAAGTTGTAAAGATTCATAAGGAAATTCTTAAAATGGGCTAAGAAACTACAATTTTAACATTTTTGTTAATGTAAGGTTAAAACATAAGATTACTAAATGTTAAAATGTTAATTTTGAATGATGGGCAAAAAATTATTTATCCTGTTAATAATACTCATGAGTTTGTCTCTAGTTGGTATTATTGCTATTCAAGCTTATTATATTAATGATTCGGTAGATAACGAAAATGAACGTTTTAATTTTAATGTTGTTAAAGCACTTAATTATGTTTCTAATACCATTGAAGAAAACGAATCAGAAATGTATTTTTCTAAGTTTTTTAACTTAGATAGTGAGAAAAAAACAGATGAAGATGCTGTTTCTCAGTTGCTGATTTATCAGAAAAACAACAGCACAAAAGAAATGTTCATTTATAGAGGTGATGTTTTAGAAGAAAACTATAAACTATCTTCTTCGCTCTTTGACATTGGTTTAGATAGCATTGATATTAAAAATATTACTGCAAAATCAACTACAGAAATATATAATAGTGCAGGAATTACTGAAAAGGACATTAAAAGTCCGATTACTAAAATCATAAGAAGTGGTACTATTGATGAAGCACAAAAGTTGAGTTTTGATAGGAGTTTTAAAGAAATTTCAAAACGAACACCAATTCATAAGCGGGTTTCAGAAAAAGAAATTAAAAGGTTGTTATCAGAGAAACTTGAAAAAGATGGTATTGATATCGATTTTGAATTTGCCATTTATAGTAATGATTTAGCAACTAAAGTACGAAGTGATAACTTTGAGTATAATCCCGAATCTAAACTTAGAGTTCCTATATTTTATGATGAAAACAATCAAACACCATATAGACTCATAGTAAATTTTCCTGATGATAGAAAATTTATTTTATCAGGTATTATTGGGATGATTTTTTTATCTGTGATTTTCACATCCATTATCATACTGGCGTATTTAAGCGCTTTATTTCAGTTGGTAAAACAGCGTAAAATTTCAGAAATTAAAACGGATTTTATAAATAACATGACGCATGAGTTTAAAACACCAATCGCGACTATTAACTTAGCCTTAGATGCTATTAGGAATCCAAAAGTTATTGATGATAAAGAGAAGGTACTGCGATATCTTAGGATGATAAAGGAAGAAAATAAGCGTATGCATGCGCAAGTTGAAAATGTACTAAGAATATCTAAACTAGAGAAAAATGAGCTAAACATTAGTAAGGATAGAGTGGAGTTACACGACTTAGTTGAAGACGCTTTAACACATGTAGAGCTTTTGGTAGAAGATAGACAAGGCTATATTAAAACGTTTTTAAACGCAGAAAAGTCATCAGTTTTAGCGAACGAAACCCATTTTACCAATGTTATAGTAAACATTCTGGATAATGCAATAAAATATTCTCCAGAGGCTCCCAAAATTGAAGCGTATACTGAAAATGCAGGGACAAATATAATTTTAAAAATTAAAGATCATGGTAGTGGCATGAGTAAAGCGGCTGCTAAAAGAGTGTTTGAAAAATTTTATAGAGAGCACACCGGAAATATTCATAACGTAAAAGGTCATGGTTTAGGTCTAGCCTACGTTAAACGAATTGTAGAAGACCATCAAGGTCATGTATCAGTAGAATCAGAAAAAGAAAAAGGAAGCACTTTTATTATAAAGCTACCGTTAATATCATAACTATGGAAGAGCATAAAAAAAGAATATTATTAGTTGAAGACGACCCTAATTTTGGAACCGTTCTTAAGGATTATTTAATGATGAATGAGTATGAAGTTACACATGCTAAAAACGGAATGGAAGGCTTCGAGAAATTCAAGAAAGACGATTTCGATTTATGCATTTTAGATGTAATGATGCCTTATAAAGATGGGTTTACTTTAGCTAAAGAAATAAGAGAGAAAAACACAGATGTTCCTATTGTGTTTTTAACGGCTAAAACGATGAAAGAAGACGTTTTAAAAGGCTATAAAGTAGGTGCGGATGATTATTTAAATAAGCCTTTTGATAGCGAGGTGCTTTTAATGAAAATTAAAGCTATTATTCAAAGAAAAGCTACCGAAACCATTTCAGATAGTAAACAATTTGAGTTTAAAATAGGACGTTTCGATTTAAATTCTAAACTGCGTTTCTTGAAGTTTGATGGTGAAAACCCCGTTAAACTATCACCAAAGGAAAACGAGTTATTGCGTTTATTAGCATTACATGAAAACGACTTAATGCCACGAGAATTGGCATTAACAAAAATATGGCGTGATGACAATTATTTTACCTCGCGAAGTATGGATGTATATATTGCGAAACTCCGTAAGTACATGAAGCTAGATGAAAAAGTAGAAATACTTAATATTCATGGTGAAGGTTTTAGGTTGGTAATAAACAGTTAGAAAATTTTAATTTTGTGATAATAAAAATCCAGCTATATGCTGGATTTTTTTGGCGCCTGCCGGCAGGTTACCACTCCCGATAGCTCCCGATAGCTATCGGGACGAAAGGGTGGGCTTGGAGTTTATCCTGAGCGAAGTCATAGGGCTATATCTTTTTAAAATGTCATGGCGAAGACGAAGGACGTGGCAATCTGTTAATTATTAGCCAGCCTATATTTATAGCTTATCATCTTTAAAAAGGATGCCGCTGCAATCCCTAACCACGATCTAGTTTTCTTTTAAATTATAATGTTATTAGGTTATTAACCTGAGCTGGATTAGTAAATAATTGAATATTAATAAGTTTAGCAATCCACAAGGTTTTGAAAACCTTGTACGCCTAATTTTAACACTTATAAGGTCTAAATGAGACTTTATTGGACATAAGATTCGTTATTTATAGCTAAAATTCAAGTTGATACAATTATAATAATTAACCAAACACAGGTTATTAGGTTTTACAACAAACATGCATTCCAAATAGCATCATTTGGTAAAGGCGCATCAATTGAAATCGGTTCTTTTTTTACTGGATGAATAAACTCTATATGTCTGGCGTGTAAGCTAATGCTGGCATCTTTATTACTTCTGTCAAAACCATATTTTAAATCGCCTTTAATTGCGCATCCTATATTTGATAATTGTACACGTATTTGGTGGTGTCTGCCCGTTTCCAAATTAATTTCAAGCAAAAAGTAATTATCTAATTTTTTTATGACTTTATAATGAAGAATAGCTTTTTTGCTTTCGGAAACCGCTTTTGAATAAGCTCTTGATTTATTGTTTTTAGGATTTTTAATAAGCCAATTTATGAGGGTGTCTTCATGTTTTATAGGTTTGTTTTTCACAATCGCCCAGTATGTTTTCTTAATTTCTTTTGAAAGGAATAATTTGTTAAGCCTAGGAAGTACTTTACTTGTTTTTGCAAAAATAACAAGACCAGTGGTGGGTCTATCTAATCTGTGAACAGTTCCTAAATAGACATTTCCAGGTTTGTTGTATTTGTCTTTGATATATTCTTTTACAACGTCGCTAAGTGGTTTGTCACCTGTTTTATCACCTTGCACAATATCACCAGCACGTTTGTTTACTATAATGATGTGGTTGTCTTCGAAAAGCACCTGAAGGTTGTCTTTATTTGAAATTATTTTTGACATGTTGGTTTTAGGCACGGATTTCACAGATTTTCACTGATACTTCCTCTCATGTTTTTCTGTTGCACAGAGACTCTCAGAGTTATTAGTGATTTCAATATTTAAATTTTAATCCAGCAAATATTTATTCTAATGATTTGCTAGCTTTAATTTATACGGATTTTATTTTCCCCTTCGAGGAAATGCCCGTAGGGCAATGGGATTAATATTGCTCACTCTCATTAGGGAAATCAACACGTTTAACATCAGCTACATATTGTGAAATGGCAGTAGTCATTTCTTCATATAAATGTAAATATCTACGTAAAAATCTAGGATTAAATTCATGTGTCATTCCTAGCATATCGTGTAAAACCAAAACTTGTCCATCTACATCTGGTCCAGCTCCAATTCCTATTATTGGGATACTAACGCTCTCTGCAACTTGTTTAGCTAGTTTTGCTGGAATTTTTTCTAATACAATAGCAAAACATCCTACTTTTTCAAGCATTTTGGCATCTTCAATTAAATCTTCTGCTTCTTGTTCATCTTTTGCACGAACAGTATAGGTTCCAAATTTATATATGGACTGAGGTGTTAGTCCTAGGTGTCCCATTACTGGAATACCAGCGTTTAAAATTCGCTTTATGGATTCTTTTATTTCGCGTCCGCCTTCAAGTTTAACCGAGTGCGCACCACTTTCTTTCATTATTCTAATGGCAGAACGTAAAGCTTCTTTCGGATCACTTTGATAGCTGCCAAAAGGTAAATCTACAACTACCAAACACCGGTCAATAGCACGAATTACAGAAGAGGCATGATAAATCATTTGGTCTAAGGTAATTGGTAGCGTCGTTTCATGCCCTGCCATAACATTACTTGCAGAATCACCTACAAGAATAACATCAATACCAGCCCCATCAACAATTTTTGCCATCGTATAATCATAGGCAGTAAGCATAGATATTTTTTCGCCATTGGCTTTCATATCTACTAATGTTTTTACGGTAACGCGTTTGTATTCATTTTTGGCTACAGACATATTTTTTAATTTAGTTAGCACGTAAAAATACTAAATTAAGAAGTATACCAAATGAATTTTAAAATGATTGATTAAATTTATTTGGTATTTCCTGTTAAACTTTTCTTTGAAGCAAACTTTGATAGCTGGTTATCAGTTATTTTGGTTGGGGATTTATGGAAAGCTTGTGTTTATCTGGTTAAGAAGCTAAAAAGATATAGAAAATAGAGTAGAGAAGAGAGAGAAAAGAAAAGTGGAATATTATTGAAGGTAGAAAACGAAAGAAAACTGTGATTTTTAAACGTTTGAGTAAGCCTGAAAACTGCGACTGCGACTGCAAA
>NZ_CAXBLF010000015.1:0-60316 GCF_963976535.1 uncultured Algibacter sp.
GTCTTCCGTCTTCTGTCTTCCGTCTTCCGTCTTCTGTCTTCCGTCTTCCGTCTTCCGACTTTTTCCCTCACAACTCCTTAATATCCTTCCGCAATTTCGCTAAAGCTCCATAAATTCGTTTTTCAACCGCTTTGGTCGAAATTCCTAAAATCTCAGCAATTTCCTTAAAGCGTTTGCCTTCAACACGGTTCATCATAAAAGCTTCACGTTGCGCATCCGTTAAATTAGAAAGTGCTTTTTGTAATTTATCATGATACTCAGATTCCTGCATTAAAAACTCAGGATTCTCGTTGGTTGACGTTTTAGGTTTGATTTGCTGATGCTTTAAAACTACTTTTTGATGCGCCACTTCATTCAGCATTAAATTATTGGCAGTAGTAAACACAAAACTCTTTGCTTTCTCTGGCGAAATTTTGGCGCAGTTCTCCCATAACTTAATAAAAGCTTCCTGTACTTTATCTTTTGGGTTCAGTAAATCTCCAAACTTATAGTATAAGAAGTTGTGTAAATCCTTAGCGTGTTTATTAAAGATGGAAGAAAATAAGTGTTCTTCGCAAATATTTTCATGTAGTTGTTTGCTCATTATTATTGGTAGTTGGTCAGCATCATTAAATTAAATCGTATTGCTAGTCTGAGCGCAGTCGAAGACCAATGGAGTTGCGTTTTCATTAGCATTTCGTCTGCGCTCAATGTGACAAAGCAGTAGTGTTTCATAAGCTTTAATCCTCTAAAGTAAGCCTTTTTTGGATTTTAGTTTTTGGAATTTTTTAAATTTTTTTCAAAAGTGGGGTAGGAATTTTTAAAGTTAACCTGTTTTATAATAAAATGCTTGAACTCATCTTGACTTTTAGCGTTTAACCGAAAATGAGAAAAAATTAATACAGATGAGGCAGTTTTTGAAATGCATAGCAACGATACGCATAAGGAAACTAACAAAATATGGATTAATTTTAGCCATTTTTTAGAAAATTATAAAAGTCAAGATGAGTTCACAAGTTTAACCCAAAATCATTTACTATGAAAAC
This sequence comes from uncultured Algibacter sp., assembly GCF_963976535.1. Taxonomy (NCBI): domain Bacteria; kingdom Pseudomonadati; phylum Bacteroidota; class Flavobacteriia; order Flavobacteriales; family Flavobacteriaceae; genus Algibacter; species uncultured Algibacter sp. Next base: position 1,026 of record NZ_CAXBLF010000015.1, read on the forward strand.
TACTATGAAGACATTTTTACTAATTCCTTTTTTTGCCCTTTTATTATTCACATCTTGTCAAGATGAAGTCACTGAGATTTCTCAACCAGAAGAAAGTGAAGCCCTTACTGCCGAATCTGAGCTTACAAGCTTAATGTTCTCCACATCTATCATGGACGGATCTGCTGACAATATTATCGATAATGCCAGTTGTACTTCCGTTAAACTTCCTATAACTGTGAAAGTTAACGGTCTTGAAATTATTATTGACTCTAGAGAAGACTTTAAAGTTATTGAAGCTATTTTTAATGAGTTTGAAGATGATGATGACCGTTTAGACATTATATTCCCAATTACTATTATTCTATCAGATTATGAAGAAATTGTACTTGAAAATCGCGAAGCTTTGGAAGCACTTATTGAAAAATGTAGAGGAGATAATGAAGATGATGACGATATTGAGTGTATCGATTTTCATTACCCAATTTCATTTTCAGTATTTGATACAGACTTTCAAATTATTGATGTTGTAACTATTGAAAACGACAGACAATTATACCATTTTTTAAAGCGTGTAAAAAACCATACCGTTATTGCAAGTCTTAATTTCCCTATTACACTTGAGTATGCTGATGGTACAACAGTTGAAGTTTATAACAACGAAGAATTAGCAAGAACAATTAAAGAAGCCAAAGATACTTGTGATGAAGATGACGATAATGATTACGGTGATGACGATTTCACTAAAGAACGTTTAGATGAGTATTTAAAGATTTGTCCATGGGTAGTTCATGAGTTTAAAAGAAACAATCAAGATAACACAGCAGAATATAAAGAGTATGCTTTAAACTTTAAAGAAGATGGTGTTGTGGTAATGCGAGCAAGAGGAGGTAACATGCTAACAGGTACGTGGAGCACTCGAGTAACTGATAGAGGTGCACTTTTAAAATTAGAATTTGAAACTTTAGCAGATTTTACTTTAGAATGGATTGTTTATGATATTGAATACGGTACCATAAAACTTTTTGAAGTTGGAGGTAACAGAATCATAATGAAGAAAAACTGTGATGTTGTTATAGATGTAACCAAGGAGCGAATTGAAAACTTTCTACAAGCATGTTTATGGAGAGTAGCGCGATTAAATATTGATGGTACAGATAATGAAAAAGACTATATAGGAACGCCACTTAAATTCTACGAAGATAATGTTGTTAAACTTAGAATTAACGGTGAGTTAGTACAAGGTACTTACGAGATAGGAGTTAGAAATGCTGGTTTCATCTTACAAATCAATTTAGATGGCAGACCAAATTTAAAACTAGAATGGTTAATTACATTCTTAGAAGAAGATTTAATCAAGCTTGAAAATGTAAATAATCAAATGATATTAAAGAGACATTGCCCTGATGCAGACGACGATTTAACCTATGTTGACGGCGTACTTGTAAACGGTACTTGGGAAGTTGCTTTGTATCAAGATGGTCAAGAAAATAAAACAGAAGACTATTTGGGTTATGTAATTGGTTTTAATGAAAACGGACAATTAATAGCAGAGGGTAATGGAGAAAACTTCTGGGGATCTTGGTTGTCATTCAGAAATGATGGTTTGTTTTTAGGATTGAATTTTGATGAAAAATTACCAATGGACATATTAAACCACAGATGGAAAATTAGTGATATTTCGCCTAATAGAATAGAATTAAAAAATTTCAATGCAAATGGAGAAGTAGAACGTATCCTAGTTCTAGAAAAGAAATAAACTAACATGTTTGCTTAAAAGAGAAACTTATCTTTTCGGTTGGTTTGGTTAATTAACAAAGTTTCCTTTTCAAAGGCTGTCAATTTAAATTGGCAGCCTTTTTTTTATTTGGGCGTTACCACAAGGGTCGGGCTATTCGTTACAAGTCCTCGCTCGTACCTCGCTGTGGGCTTTCCACTGCTATCCCTAACGCGCCAGTCAGCAGTTAGCAGTCATCAGTCTGCAGTCAGCGAGCATATTTGCAACGCATTAAAAAGAAATAAAATATACATTGGGCTAAAACTATGACTTAGCAAATAGTAAAGTCCTTAATCAATTCGAGGAATTGACAGCCAAGGTGCAGAATAGATTTGAAAAGCTCCGAGAACAGGAGAACGGAGTTCGACACGGAGTTTTCAAATCGGTTTTCATTCCGATAAAAATCGGGATGAAAAATTCCTCGGCTTGGGCTTGATTTTTTGGTTCGTTTTGCATCAAGGCAAAATGAACATAATAAAAAGAAATCCTATTTGGTTATTTTCATAGATTATCATGAATCCGAGACTATATTCCAATTTTAATAAGTTTAGTATTAAAAATCAATCTTTTCCAAGTAAAACAACTTTAAGTAAAAGCCTAATTCAACCCTATAAAAACAAAATATTTAGTTATTTTTGCATCTTTAAATGCAATCATATACGGCAAACTGCCCACTGCAGGCTGCCCACTGAATACTAAATACTATGTTTAATAATTTAAGCGAAAAATTAGATAAAGCCTTACACGTTCTTAAAGGACACGGTAGTATTACCGAGGTAAATGTAGCAGAAACTTTAAAAGAAGTAAGACGCGCATTACTTGATGCCGATGTTAACTTCAAAATAGCTAAGGATTTTACCAACAGAATAAAAGAAAAAGCACTAGGTCAAAATGTATTAACTACGTTACAACCAGGGCAGTTAATGGTTAAAATCGTAAAAGACGAGTTAACCGAACTTATGGGTGGCGATGCTGAAGGTCTTAACCTATCAGGTACTCCAACGGTTATTTTAATGTCTGGTTTGCAAGGTTCTGGTAAAACAACATTTTCTGGTAAGCTAGCAAATTATCTAAAAAATAAAAAGACTAAAAAACCATTGTTGGTAGCCTGTGATGTGTATCGTCCGGCAGCGATAGACCAATTACACATCGTTGGAGAACAAATAAGTGTTGAGGTTTTTAGTGATAAAGGAAATAACGATCCAGTTGCCATTTCTAAAGCAGCTCTAGAGCATGCCAAAGCAAACGGATTTAACGTCGTAATTATAGATACCGCTGGTCGTTTAGCAGTTGATGAAGCGATGATGGCCGAAATATCAAACATCCACAAAGCCGTTCAACCACAAGAAACCTTGTTTGTTGTCGATTCTATGACAGGTCAAGATGCTGTGAATACCGCAAAAGCCTTTAATGATATCTTGAATTTTGACGGGGTTATCCTTACTAAATTAGATGGTGATACTCGTGGTGGTGCAGCTATTTCTATTAAATCTGTAGTTGATAAACCAATCAAATTTATTGGTACTGGAGAGAAAATGGAGGCCATTGATGTGTTCTATCCATCACGTATGGCAGATCGTATTCTGGGGATGGGTGATGTGGTGTCTTTAGTTGAAAGAGCACAAGAACAATTTGATGAAGTAGAGGCTAGAAAACTTCAAAAGAAAATTGCAAAAAACCAATTTGGTCTTGATGATTTCTTAAAACAGATTCAGCAAATTAAGAAAATGGGGAATATGAAAGACCTTATGGGTATGATTCCTGGTGCTGGTAAAATGATGAAAGATGTTGATATTGATGATGATGCTTTCAAAGGTATTGAAGCTATTATTCATTCTATGACTCCTAAAGAACGCAGTAGCCCATCAATAATAAATTCAAGTAGAAAAATAAGAATAGGAAAAGGATCTGGTACTTCTGTACAGCAAGTCAATCAACTTTTAAAACAGTTTAACCAAATGAGCAAAATGATGAAGATGATGCAAGGTGGTGGCGGTAAAAAGATGATGCAGATGATGCAGAATATGAAGTAAGTTGGCAGTAAGCAGTCAACAGTATTCAGTAAAATAAAAAACAGATAAACTTTGCGCCTTAGCGTCTTTGCGAGAAAAAACATTCGTGAATTCGTGGCAAAAATGAATAAATCATGACAATCCTAGACGGTAAAAAAGTAAGTAACGATATTAAAGATGAAATTGCTGAACATGTAAATGCAATGATTTCTAAAGGCGAAAAAGTGCCACATCTTGCAGCAATTCTTGTGGGATCTGATGGTGCAAGTATGACTTATGTAAATGCTAAAGTAAAAGCTTGTGAGCGTATTGGTTTTAACTCGACACTTATTGAATTACCAGAGTACACTTCAGAAAAAGAATTACTAGAAAAAATACATGGTTTAAATACCAATAATGATATTGATGGATTTATAGTACAATTACCTTTACCAAAACAAATTGATGAGCAAAAAGTATTAATGGCTGTAAACCCAGATAAAGATGTGGATGGCTTTCATCCTACAAATGTTGGAAAAATGGCTTTAGACTTGCCTACTTTTTTGCCGGCAACACCTTATGGGATTCTTGAATTATTAGAACGCTATCAAGTGGAAACTTCTGGTAAAAATGTAGTTGTAATGGGACGAAGCCATATTGTTGGCCGCCCCATGAGTATATTAATGAGCCAAAAACGAAAAGCTGGAGATGCTACGGTTACAGTGGTTCATAGTCGCTCAAAAAACTTAACAGAGATTACTAAAGGAGCCGATATTATTGTTGCTGCTATTGGGATTTCAGAATTTTTAACGGGAGATATGGTAAAAGAAGATGTTGTTATTATCGACGTTGGAATTACACGTGTTCCTGATGCAACTAAAAAGAATGGTTACAGACTTGCTGGTGATGTACACTTTGAAAGCGTGAGCCAAAAAGCAAGTTATATCACCCCAGTTCCTGGTGGTGTTGGACCAATGACTATAGCTATGTTACTTAAAAACACCTTGCTGGCTAGAGAAAGACACAATAAATAGGATCAAAAATATTTAACTAAATTGCATTATGAGTTTTATAATTTATAATGCATTTTTTTTATTTAGTAGAGTTACTATAGGTAGCTTTCAACATATCTTCCCAATAATAATTGCGTTTTTGTTTAGTATTGTTTTTATAAAATATGCGCAACGCAAATTAAATAAAACGCAACAAAAACATGTGTTTCACATATTTGCCTGTACTATTAGTTTAATAGTCATTGTGTTTCACGCCCATAAAATTAGTCTAGGTTTTTATAATATATCTACAGATTTGCCTTTGTATCTATGTAGTTTATTAGGGTTAATAATTCCTGTTTTTACCTATTACAGAAAATACTGGATGTATGAAGTTTTAGTCTTCTGGATTATTGGAGGTACATTACAAGCTGTTTTAACACCAGATATACCCTTGGGCTTTCCTAGTTTTGATTATTTTAGATATTGGGTAGTTCATTTAGGACTTTTAATAGTTATTTTTTACGCCACTTTTGTTTTTGATATGCAACCAAAATTGAAGAGTGTGTTTAAATCTTTTTTGGCATTGCAGATTTATGTTATCACAATGGTTTTTATAAATAAGATTTTAGGAGCCAATTATTTTTATTTAAATGAGAAACCTCAATCAGCATCTTTGCTAGATTATTTTGGTGAATGGCCTTGGTATCTTATCATGCTACAAATACTAATTATACCCTATTTTTTGTTGATTTATTTGCCTTTCTATCTATTACAAAAAAGGCAAAAGAAGCAAAAGATATTTAGTTAGCAAACAACTGTTTTATGTCTTTAAAAGCTTTGAACTCTAAAGCATTTCCTGAGGGGTCGTAAAAAAACATGGTAGCTTGTTCTCCAACTAAACCTTTAAACCGAACATAGGGTTCTATCACAAATTGAATATGCTTGCTTTTTAATTCTTCCGCGAAAGCGTGAAAAACAGCCCAAGATAAAACAACTCCAAAATGAGGTACGGGAACATCTTTTCCGTCCACAGCATTTGTATGTAAAGCGGTTGATGTTTCTTTCGGTTTGTAGTGAATTACTAATTGATGCCCGAAGAAATTGAAATCTACCCAATGCTCGCTACTTCGGCCTTCATCACAACCTAAAACATCTCTATAAAACGTTCGGCATGCCCTTAAATTATGAACGGGTATTGCTAAATGAAAAGGTGATGTATTTTCCATATAAAAATTTAAGCAGTTTTAATTTTACTATATTTTATCAAAGAAACATCCCGTTTAAAGAACATGTAACCTTAACGTTTCTGTTTATTATTTTTAAGGAAGGTTTTTGTCGAATCTTCTAAAAGCGTGTTCAACTCGATAAATTCTTCTTTAGTTAATTCTCGATATTCACCAACAGGCGTGTTTAATTTAATATTCATAATCCTAACACGTTTCAAGCTTTTTACCTCGTAATTTAAATAATCACACATTCTACGAATTTGTCTATTTAAACCTTGTGTTAAAATGATTTTGAATTTAAATGTGCCAAGTTTTTCTACTTGACATTTTTTAGTGGTTTTGTTTAATTCAGCTAGAGGAATACCACCAGACATCCGCTCAATAAAAGTTTGAGAAATTGGCTTATCAACCGTTACCATGTATTCTTTTTCATGATTGTTACTAGCGCGAAGAATTTTGTTTACAATATCGCCATCATCTGTTAAAAGAATTAAACCTTCACTTGGTTTATCTAGCCTTCCAATAGGGAAAATACGTTTTGGGTAATTTATAAAATCAATGATATTGTCTTTTTCAACACCAGTATCAGTTGTGCAAACAATACCAACAGGTTTATTAAAAGCTAGGTAGACAAAAGATGTTTTAGTATTCTTTATTTCTTCACCATCAACGGCAACAACATCGTGAGGAGCAATTTTAGTTCCCATTTCAGGAATAACGCCATTGATGGTTACTCGACCTGCTTCTATGAGTTTGTCGGCTTCTCTTCGAGAGCAAAAACCCACTTCACTTAAAAATTTATTAATACGTTTTAATGCTACTACTGCCATGCATCAAAAGTACAATAAACTTAGTCGTTTAAAAAGTCTAAGATATGCTGATAAACTTTTTCTGATTTAAGGCTATGCCCAAAGCCTTTAGTGGTAATAAACTCAGAATTCGCATAGTTTTGTTTAAATTTTAAGCCGTCGTTATAAGGAATAATTCTATCTTTTTTATCATGAATAATGAGTCCTTTTGCTTTAATTTCTTTTGAAAAAACGGCTGGTGAGAAATATTCTGGCAGATGCTTGTAATGTTTTAGAACGTGGCTTTCAAGCGCTTTTGATACACGTGTGTTATAACCCATCATATTTTCGTAGCGATTAAAAACGCCAATAAAATCGGCGGGAGTACCTAATAAAATAAATTTCTCAATAGATTTTAGTTGATATTTATGCTGAAAAAACACAGATGCCATTCCGCCTACTGAATGACCAATTATAGTATGAACATTAAATTTTTGTGCAACCACATTAATGCATTCCGAATAAAGTAGGGCATTAAATAGTTTTCCGCCTGAGGCACCATGTGCAGGTGCGTCTAAGGCAATAATATTGTAATTTAAAGATCTTAATGTTTCAATTAAATCCATCCATCTAAATGAATTGCTTTCCCAGCCATGTACAAGTAAAATAGTTTCTTTGTCCCCTTTCCAGTTATATGTTTTTATTGAAAGGCCTTCAAAATAAACATGGTCTTGTGTTGCAGATTTGAGGTATTCAGATTCTTTAGGTTGAATATTACCTTTCTTTGGCATTGAAAATAAATCTATAGCTAGTTTCGCTGCAAAACGAGGAGAAATGTAACTTGTAAAGTTAATCGAGCCGCCTATGATTTTCGGAAGATTATTATTCATTTACTCTTCTCTGTTTACTAAATCCATAGAAAAGGCTGGAGTGCAGATAGCTATATATTCGCATACCTCGGTAAACGGATTAGAATATTGAACTCTGGTATGTCTTTCAATTTTTATAGACTGTCCTGCTTCTAAAACAATCTGTTCTCCTTCAATAATGAATTGTTTTTTACCGCTAATTATAAATGTAAATTCATCAAATTCTGGCGTTTGAAAAGGCTCGCTCCATCCTGCTGGAGCTTTCATATGAGCAATACTTATTTTAGAATTACCATCAGTTGTATTACCGAAGTGTTCTTTTATGATTTTACCATCAGTTGTTGGTACAACAAATGGATTATTTTGAATAGTGTATTTCTTTTGATTCACAATTTTAATTTTTCTTCTAACTTCTAACTTCTAACTTCTAACTTCTAACTTTATTTCATTGGTTTTTTCTTAATCATGCCGCCTTTTAAATCTTTTACAACCCCCATAATAACAAAGGCATCTCTATCAATTTTATCAATTTCGGTTTGTAGTTTAGCGAGTTCCAAACGGGTTACAACGGTATAGATGATATCTTTGTCATAGCTTTCACCACTTGTGCCATAGCCACCTTTTCCTGCATAAATAGTACAAGCACGTTGCAATTTTTTAGTTAACATGAACCTTAGTTCTTTATGTTTATTTGATATGATAGTAACACCTACATATTCTTCAACACCATCAACTACAAAATCTACGGTTTTTGCAGCAGCTAGATATGTTAAAATTGCATAAAGTGCAGTTTCAACGGATAAAACATAAGCACCAACGGAGAATATGACGATGTTAATAAGTAATAACACATCGCCAATAGTAAGTGATAGTTTTCGTCCTAAATAAATGGCTAAAACTTCTGTGCCATCAATAACACTGCCACCACGCATAGACATTCCAATCCCTAAACCTAAAAAGAATCCACCAAAAACAGCAATAAGTAACTTGTCTTCGGTTATGGTTGGATAGTTTACAAAATGTACAACAAATGCTAAAAGTGTTATGGCTATAATACTCTTTATAGCAAATTTATTACCAATAGTTTTAGATGCTAAATAGATAAATGGTAGGTTGACGATAACTAATAAAACTCCAAGGTTTAATGCCGTTATATTTTCTAAAAGTAAAGAAATACCCGTGGCGCCACCATCAATAAAACTGTTAGGCAGTAAAAACCCTTTTAAACCAAAACCGGCTGAAAATACACCAATAATAATAAAAATATATTCTTTAATAGCATGAGATACTTCTACTTCATACTTTCTTACCAACGGCACTATTTGCCTTTGTGTTATAGGCTTGTTTGCTTTTTCTTTTTCAAGCCGTTTACGCGCTACATCAATTAGTATTTTTACTAAGAAAGGATTCATTTTGCTTTTTTATTAATTATTCCAACTGATAAAAAAGTATTTTACTTTAGCGTGTTCTGGAATATGCGTGGCTTCGAATTTTAAATCCATATCAAACCTAAGGTTAGCAGGAAGTTCTTTTTTATCAATCGTAAAATTGGCATTAATTTCATCTACCGCAATGACAATAGAATTGATTAAATTGCTAATTCTTGAAATTTTATAATTGGCTTTTAAGTCTTTAAAAGTGCTTATTGCTGAAATATTTTTATTTGTTTTATAGCGTTCATCAAGTATGCGTATGCTGGCAATTGTAGAGGTAGAGTCCAAAGATTGTTTAGGTGTAAGTGTTAATAGTTTTTTTCCACCTTTCTCAAAAATTTCTATGTTATTAATATTGCCTGTAAATTCATCTCCACCAATAAATTTAACAATAGAATCATTTACGTAAACACTTTTTAAGTCTTTAACTTGCGTTGAATCGGTTAGTAAACCTATATGTTGTTTACTAATCTCAAAAGGATTTTGTTCTTTTTTACAGCAATTGAACAGAAAAGTAATAATAATGAGGCCTAAAATTGATTTATACATAAATTGAATTGGGTTTTATACTTTTATCCCTAAGTTGATTATAATATTCTCTTTTGGGGAACGGTTATGAGTTATAGCTTAATAAAAGTCCATTATCGACTTATCTTTTCATCACTTTAGTTAAAATACCAAACACACTGCGTATAAAAGTAGCACTAGTTAATACTTTAACAATGGGATTCATTGCAGTACTTTTTCGACGTGTGCTAGTTGTTCTTTTCTTCGATTCTGCTTTTTTAAGCGCTTCTTTTTCCTTTAGTGCTTTTTCTTTGGCATCTTCAGCCTCAGCTTGCTCTATTTTTTTATTGAGCATTTCATAAGCACTTTCCCTATCAATGGTTTCGTTATATTTTTTAACCATTTTAGATTTTGAAAGCAACGAACTCAATTCTATGTCGTTTAAAATATCCATTCTGCTCATGGGCGCACGCATCATGGTTGCTGCAAGTGGCGTTGGACGTCCTTTTTCATCTAAAGCAGACACTAAAGCTTCTCCAATTCCTAACGATGTTAAAACCTCTGTAGTATCATAATACTCAGAATCTGGATAATTTTGTGCTGTTAACTTTATAGCTTTTCTGTCCTTGGCTGTAAACGCTCTTAAAGCATGCTGAATTTTTAAACCAAGTTGTCCCAAAACGGCTTCTGGAACATCAGTTGGGTTTTGTGTTACAAAATATAAACCAACACCTTTACTTCTTATAAGTTTTACAATACTTTCAATTTGATTTAAGAGTGCTTTTGAAGCTTCATTGAAAATTAAATGGGCCTCATCTATAAACATAATAAGTTCTGGTCTATCACTATCGCCTTGTTCAGGGAATGTAGAATAGATTTCAGCTAACAAACTTAACATAAACGTTGAAAACAGTTTTGGTCTATCTTGAATATCTGTTAATCTTAAAATGTTTATATAACCACGACCATCGTTATCTACACGTAATAAATCATCAACATCAAAAGACGTTTCACCAAAAAACAATTCAGCACCTTGTTGTTCTAGCTCAATGACTTTACGCAAAATAGCCCCAGTTGATGCTGTTGAAATTCTTCCATAAGCCTCTGTAAATTCTGCTTTACCTTCTTGAGTGGCGTATTGTAATATTTTTTTGAAATCTTTTAAATCAAGAATAGGCATTTTATTATCATCACAATATTGAAAAATTACTGCAATTACACCCGATTGGGTTTCTGATAAATCTAGAATTCTTGAAAGTAAAACTGGTCCAAATTCACTAACTGTTGCTCTTAAACGTACACCATCTTGTTCAGAGAGCGTTAAAATTTCAACTGGAAAAGGTTTTGCTTCAAAAGGAAGACCAATTTTTTCGTGGCGTTCATCAATTTTGGCATGCCCAGGACTTGGTTGCGCTAAACCGCTTAAATCTCCTTTTATATCCATAAGCAATACAGGAATACCTTTGTCGCTTAAATTTTCAGCTAAAACTTGTAATGATTTTGTTTTACCAGTTCCCGTAGCACCAGCAATTAACCCATGACGATTCATAGTTTTTAAAGGTATTTTTACATAGGCTCCAGTTACTGTTTCGCCATCCAACATAGCAGAACCAATAGGGATGTAGTCGCCTTTAGTTGTGTTACCTTCAGTGATGTATTTAAAAAACGTTTCCTTTTTAGTCATGCCGTATAATTTTGCATAAAAATACAGGAAAAATGAAGAAGAAAAAAATAGGGTTATAAGTATAAAAGTTTACTAAATTTTTTCAACATAAATATTAGAAGAACCAGCCGATCTTAAATTTACATTCCCACCATTAGCTGTTCGACGAATGGATATGGATAGAACATCATTGGCAGTTAATTCAAAAACCTCAGTGATATGAAGCGAGCTTTCTTGATGGCCTTGATTAGTTCTAATATAACCCGTAGAACCAAAAGTGCCTCTTTGAGTACCATTAACCGATATCCACATTTCTGGTGTTAATCGGTCAGTGCCCGAAGTGGTAGATAAAGAAACATTAATACTGATGCGATATCGTCCAGTTTCGGTTACGGTAATGGTATTTGTTGCTGCATTTACGGTATATAATGTTGTATCGTCATTCCATTCTATAGTACTTATAATGGGAGCGCGAATAGTTGAATTCGAATTTACATTTACTGAAGTATCTGAGGCATCATTACTGTACTTAACAGAGGCGTTTCGAGATGTTTTAATCCAACTTGGAGAAGCGGTTGTGCCTTTATTAAACCTAAATTCTTTACGTTCGGTATTGTAAATTAACAGGCCTGTTGCTGGATTTACAATAGCATTTTCTTGTAATGTTGTTAGTCTTGGGACTAAAATGCCTTGATTGGTAGATACTACATCTAGTATTGACGAAGTGTCAGGAGCAGTTGTTCCAATACCAACTTGGGCGAAACTATAATTCAAGGCAAAACATAGCAACAGCACTAAAGACGCAATTTTTTTCATTCTTGAGAGATATGAGAGCAATTTACATTTACATATAATGTGACAAACGTAAATAAAATAAATTAAAAATACAAAATAATGTTTAACTATTTTTAACAAACATTAAACGATGCTTCGATTATTGCTGTTAGTCTTTCTTTTAAATATATGTACATTTGCACCCAAAATTATTTTGGATGAATCAAGAGGTGTTAAAATTGGTTGAAAAAGGTGAGATGTTGCCTTTAATGGAGGAGTTTTATACCATTCAAGGTGAAGGTTTTCATAAGGGAACTGCAGCTTATTTTATACGTATTGGCGGTTGCGATGTAGGTTGCCATTGGTGTGATGTGAAGGAAAGTTGGAACGCCAATTTACACCCACCAACCGAAATCAAGAAAATAGTTGAAAACGCTAAAAAATATAGCGATACCATTGTAGTTACAGGAGGCGAACCTTTAATGTGGGATATGACTTCGTTAACTACCCAATTAAAAGCTGAAGGATTGCAAGTGCATATTGAAACCTCTGGAGCTTATACCTTAACAGGCAGTTGGGATTGGATCTGTTTATCGCCTAAAAAATTAAAATTACCTACTCAAGAAGTTTATGATAAAGCTCATGAACTTAAAGTAATTGTTTATAATAAAGACGATTTCCGCTTTGCTGAAGAACAAGCTGAAAAAGTTAATAAAAACTGTATCTTATATTTACAACCAGAGTGGAGTAAACGCGATAAAGTAGTTCCTGAAATTGTAGATTATGTTATGGCTAATCCAAAATGGAAAGTGTCGTTACAAACTCATAAATATTTGAATATTCCTTAAAGTTCAAAATACTATTAACTTTTCATTCAATTTAGCATTATAGTCATAATTGTTATGCGTCATTTTGATTATCAAATATTTAAAGAACCACTTTAAAATAGGAATTTTCGACTTCATCTTATTCTGAAAAAACGACCAAACGCCATTTTTAAACGATTAAAAATAAGCAAGTTATGGCTTGTTTCAGATTCCCTTCATTTTTAACATTAATATTTTGAATTGGTTGAATTAAATCTTATATTTGGTTTACCAAATTGGTTCACCAATTATATTCACACTAAACTAAACATAAAATGATAAAAACTACGATCCCTTTTAGAACCCCAAATTTTAAATTGTCAAGTATTAAGCTTTATTTAATGGTTCTAATGGGCTTATGTTGTTCACTCAGCGGTTTTTCTCAAACTACTTATAACATTACTGACCCTGAAGCTTTAGAGGATCAGACTTACGTAGCAGGAGATATAATTATATTAGCAAATGGCACTTATAGTACCGATGCGCGCATAGATTTTATAGGTAATGGAACATCAGACGATCCAATTACTTTTAAAGCACAAACACCAGGCGGTGTTGTTTTTACGGGTGGATTACAAATGAATATTGGAGGAGATTATGTTGTTGTTGATGGTTTTCATTGGCAAGGTGGTTATGGAGCTAGTAATTTTATTCAATTCAGAAATGGCACTGATTATGCTAATTATAGTACCATTCAAAATTGTGCAATTGATGGTTTAGCAATACATCCAGATGATGTCGCCGACGATATAGCCAATGGTTCGATTACAAAACACAGATGGATTGTTCTGTACGGTACTTACAATAAAGTAATTAACTGTTCATTTATGAATAAAAATAGTGCAGGCGCTTTAATTTTAGCAGAATATCAATATAATGCATCGCCTGATGATGATGTAACAAACACGCGTTGTAACATTGTTGGACATACCATAAGCAACAATTATTTCTATAACTATGCGAAAATTGATAATACGTTAAGCAATTCTGGCGATAGTGAAACGATACGTATTGGTGCTAGTGATGATCAAAATGTAAATAGTAATGCAATAGTAAGTAATAATTATTTTGTTGAGGCTGATGGTGAAAATGAAATTATCACTAATAAAAGTAAAGGTAACACCTATACAAATAACACGTTTAGAAGATGTAGAGGGTCTTTAGTACTTCGTCATGGATCTGATGCTACAGTTGATGGAAATTACTTTTTAGGTGAAGATGTTGATGGTACTGGAGGAATTAGAATCACCGATAGTAACCACGAAATCACTAATAATTACATTCAAGATTGTATTACCGTAAACAGTCAAGCTAAATGGAATAATGGTATAACATTTATAGGAGGAGGCGATAGTGCTGCCGTTGACTGTAACTCTACTAGTGTTTCAAACGGCTATCAAAAATCTGAAAATATTATCCTATCAAATAACACAATTATAAACACGAATGCGCCTTTGTTTTATAACACTGATAAAGGGTCAACCGATCCAACAGGAACAGTTTCAAATAACTTAATTTATTTTGCTGCTGCTGATCCAAATTTATCAGACATTATTTCTGGTGATACGCCTACTTCGTATGCCGATATGGGTACAGCCTTAGCATACGCTGATAACGTTTATAACGGAACTGTTTTGGGTGTAACGAACGCAGGTTTTTCTGAAGAGACCGGAATTACGGCTACTGCTGCTGGTGAAATTTTTACTTTTTCAGAAGAAGCAGATGGTAAAGGTGCTGATATGGGTACTTATACACCAACAACTGATGCTATGGTTGGTTACGGAATTGGAGCTTGTTTTTTAGATAATTTAGGAGCTACAATAATTGATGGTGACTGTACTATTGTAATAAGTGAAACGCTAACTGTTAGTAGTTTGCCAACGCTGACTTCAGTTGCGGGTAGTTACGACGTTTCTGTTAATGCTAATGTAAGCTGGACGGCTATGTCTAACGATACTTGGGTCTCTATTGATATTAATTCGGGAACTGGTAATGCAATAGTTTCAGTTACCGTTACAGAAAATGTAGACGCAAGTAGTAGAACTGGTTCTGTAACTTTTACTCAAGATCCAGGAGGTGAAGATATTGTAAGAACGTTAACTGTAGTGCAAGAAGGTGCAGATTTAACAGCTTTGTACGATCTTATTAATACAGGTGTGGCAGGTGATCCTGTTACCGTAGATTCTTTTTCAAAAGAAGAAGTAAACGGTACTACAAAGTTTAATTATGCTGCAAATACTTTAGATAAAGATAATGGCACAGTTTGGGCTGCCGATGATGGCGCTATTTTAGCAGGAGATTACAAAGGTGATGGAGAATATATTATTTACGATTTAGGAAGTATTCACAATCTTGATTTAATTCAATTCAGCACCACAAATAAATCAGATGCTTTTGGTTTTCAAGTATGGGTGTCTACAACAGGAACCGATGTTTCAAATTTTTCTATGACTTTACCTACTGCTGGAGATTTATTGTTAACAGCTACCAGCACAACTGATTTTAATCAGTATGAAATTGATGCAGATGCACGTTATGTAAAATTATTGGGTTATGGAAGATTTAATAGTGCTGGAAATACAAGAGTAAGTCCATGGAATGCTGTTGGAGAAATAGAATTTTATGGCTCGGAAAGTCTTTCTGTAAATGAATTTGATTCAGAAAACACTTTCTTAATGTATCCTAATCCAGCGAATACAGAATTGTATATTAATTCAAAAAGAGCATCTATTGAAGCGGTTACTATTTATAGTCTAGATGGTAGAAAAGTTTTTGAAAAATTAATAAGCAATCCTACAAACGAAATGAAACTAGATGTATCAGTTATAGCAAATGGTACGTATTTGATTAAATTGTCAGATAAATTTAATTCAAGTCAATCTAAAATCGTTGTAGTTTCACATTAAAATAGCTCGAGTATTTAGTAATATTTGATTAGTCTCAATACAAAGAGGCTGTCTGAATAGTTTTGCTGGTTGTCAGTTTGAGCTCAATCGAAAATATTATAATCTTGATTTTCAATGCATTTCGACTGCACTCAATGAGACAATTTACTCCAAGATAGACTTTTCAGACAGCTTCTTTTTTGTAGAATGTATAGTTGTAAATTATTTTGTAAAAGGCACAGCAACTCTAGTTGTTCCCCAGCCTAAATGCATAGTGCCATCTTCAGAAAAAGCAATCGATAATGCTTCTAATGATTCCCCAGAGCTTACAGGAGCAGTAACTCTAACAACATCGTTAGCTTCTTTATAAGAATATGCACCCCATACATTGATGTCTTTATTTAAAATAATAGTCCATTCTTTTTCACCTGGAATAGTAAAAAGAGAGTATTCGCCAGCACTAACAGGTTTTCCTGCAATTTTCATATCCTTATATAAAATAATATTAGTCGCTTCATTAGCTCCAGTTCTCCATATTTCTCCATTTTTAGCTAGCTTACTTAATGCTCTTCCTTTAAGTTGAGGTCTGCTATAAATAACTTTAATAAGTTTATTAGGCTCCCTATTACTACTAGGATAAGTGGTTGCGTCCATTGGGCTTTTATCCAATTCGTTAAATTTTTGAGCGTTTACATTTGTAGTTAATAGCATAACAAATGCAAAAGCGATAGTTGTGAATAAGGTTGTTTTTTTCATAAGAAATAGTTTTTTCAAGTCCACTAAAGTGGAAATTTAAAGTTAAACGTTTTTAATGATTGAAAGATAAGTCGAAACTGTCTTAAAGTTTATATAAAAGTCGGGGGAGAATGTTAAAGTTTACATTTTTAAGATAAATACTTCATATTCATTTGGACGTTACCAGAAGGGTTAGGCTTTCTGTTATATCTTTTTAAAGCGTCATTGGTAGGACGAAGGACGTGGCAATCTGTTAATTATTAACACAACCATAATTAAGTTTATCATCTTTAAAAACGATTAGTTATTGAGTTTTAACTCAGTTTGTTGTTTACAATAATTAATTCTTTATATCATTTTAACTAATATTTCTTTCATCATTTTTGCAGCTAAAAAAGCAGTCATATTTTGAAAATCTCTATTTGGATTATATTCAACAATATCGGCTCCAATGACCTCGGCATCTATGTTTTGAATTAAATCAATAACTTGTCTAGAAGTTAATCCTCCAGGTTCGTGATGTGATACTCCAGGAGCAAATGCAGGATCAAAGCCATCCATATCTAGAGAAATATATAAAGGGTTTTCAAATCTCGAAATTTTAGTTAAATCTAAATTTTTCATTTGATGGATTTCAACATTAAATTTTTCAGCTTGTTCAGCCTGATGTGTGTTTAGTGTTCTAATCCCTACTTGAATCAACTTAACAGCAAGTTTACTTTCCATAATTCTTGCAAAAGGGCAAGCATGAGAATATTTATCGCCTTCAAAATTATCATATAAATCACAATGCGCATCAATATGAAGAATATCTAATTTGGGGTATGCTTTGCTATGCGCCTTAATTATTGGGAATGTTATGGAGTGGTCACCACCCAATGTAAAAACTTTAGCGCCTGAATTAAGGTGGTTTTTAGTTACTTTCTCAATATCAAAATATTCAGATATTTCAAAATCACCCTTATCTTCAATTTTTGAATTTTCGATGGAGTCTAAATTTTCAGCAAACATATTCGCAGAACCACAGTTTAATGCTTCTCTTATCAAGGCAGGAGCAAGTTTAGGACCTTTTTGATAAGAAGATTTTTCGTCGAACTTTATGCCTTGTATAATTATTTTTTTCATTCCTAGTAATTATTGCTAACGGTTTTGGTACTATGTTTTATTCAGGTTTGATTTTTGATAAGCGCCAGAAGAATATGTGAGTTCATAACTATGCGTGTAAATCTCGAATACAATTCCGAACGGATCTTCAACATAAACCATTTTATAAGGTTTTTCGTTTGGATAATATTCTCTTATTGGCATGCGTTGTTTTCCTCCGTATGCCACTATCTTTTTGGTTAAACTTTCAATTTCTGGATCTTGTACACAAAAGTGGAATAGTCCTGTGTTGAACGGATTGAACTCTTGTGCTTCTTTAATTCCGTTTGGAAAGGAAAATAATTCGATTCCAATGCCATCTGAAGTTGACATATGAGCAATTTCGAATTCCTCCCAATCTTCACCAAAAACATCAATGCACATCTGTCCAATGGCGGTATCACTTTCCTTTTGAACTTTTGATGGCGGCATAATAATATACCATCCCATAACCTCTTGATAAAATTCTACAGCTTTGCTAATATCAGGAACCGTAATTCCGATATGTGAAAACGATCTTGGGTATCTGGCTTTTTTCATAATGATTTATTTTAAATTTTATACACGTAATTGTGCATTCATTTTTCCTTTTTTATAATGTGGTCAATAAATCTATTGACATTCAATTCTTTTAATTAGTGTCTGGACGGAAACAGACGATTTTTATAATTTGAATTATTTTTGATGTCATTTTTGTTTAGTTTTTATGAGTTGATGCCTTAGTATCAAGCGATTAAAAATAAACTGAAAGGGCGCAAAAAGAAACAAATTTAATTTTGCTGTGTTTCCGTCCAGACACTAATTAGGCATACCGTTTTTTATTCTGATTTGCTTTTTCGGTCAACTCATATTTCATTTCTTGATATGTCAATCTAGCCCAATCATTGTTACGTTAAAAATTCCGCATCAGAATTTGGTTTGTTAATGCTTTGCTATGTTTCGGGCAAACATAAAGATGATGTATAATGGTGTCTAAAATGCCGTTTGATGATTTCCATTTCGTTTAAAAACTTCTCGCTTTTCAATGCCTTGTAATCCAATCAGATGCGTATTTTTTTTGATTAACATAGGGTTTTCAAATGATGCAAACGTGTTGGTGTTTGGTTAGTAGTGTTCGTTAAGTCTAAATTAGTAAAAGAAAATGAACTAGAGGAAAATCCGTATGATTTTCGTAAGTAGGGTAGAACTATCAATAAATCATACACGGTTGGTGGTGGTTTTTATTCCGTCCATAAGTTTCCAATAGAATATGTCTTCGCTTTTCCGCTTATAATCACTCTATCCTTTATGTTCTTGCAATGTAATTTTCCAACTCTATCGGATATTTGTATAGCATTTAATTCTTTTTTTCCAAGCCTTAACGACCAAAAAGGGATTAATGAACAATGCGCTGAACCCGTTACAGGGTCTTCCAATATGGATGCTTGTGGCGTAAAAAATCTTGATACAAAATCACAATTTTCTCCTTTTGCTGTAACAATAACGCCACCAGGATCAAGATTTATTTGGTCAAATATTTGTCTGTCAACTTTGATATTCTTGATGTCCTGCTCTGTATCGTAGACCAATAAATAATCTCTTGATTTATAAACTTCTTTAGGTTGTCTATTCAGAGATTTTTTTATTATTTCGGGCAGTTTTGAAGCTATAGGCATTCGTGAAGGAAAGTCTAAATAGTAGACACCATTTGCTACTAAAACAGTCAAATCTCCACTTAATGTTTCAAATATTATCTTGTCATTAGGATAGTTTAAAATAGACTTTAAGCAATGTGCAGTTGCAAGCGTTGCGTGTCCGCATAAATCCATTTCAATTTCTGGCGTAAACCATCGTAAATGTATTTTATCACCTTTATCTACAAAAAATGCAGTTTCAGCTACTGCATTTTCTTTTGTAATTTTTAATAATATATCATCGGGCAACCAATGGGTTAAGGGAATAACACAAGCTGGATTTCCACCAAATGTTGTATCCGTAAATGCATCTATTTGATATAATTCAAGCTTCATTTATGTTCCTTTTTTTTTAAATCACAGTATATGTGTATGAGTTTGGTAAGTCGTGTTGGTTAGGTCTAAATTAGTAAAAGCAAAAAGAACCAGAGGAAAATCGGTAGGATTTTTTGAGTGTACACTTAACCCCCAATTAATTATAAACACACGTTGTTAAAAGTAGTTTTTAAGTGTCCCAGTTATCAATTAGTTTTTCACTCATTTCCATGTTCTCTTTTTCATAAGTTTTAATTAATTCAGGTTTGATTGAGGGAAAACTACCAATGTTTAATTTCTGAGTTAATTCAGATATTGGAACCGTTTTTCTACCTTTTTTAATTGTTGATTTGGCTATACAAGCGGCGATAACATTTCCTTTTCTTATAATTTTTTGCTCAGTATATATCCATTTTTCATCAGCAAAAGATATTCTTGTGTATAATTGCGCTTTTTGAAAAACCTTAAGAGGCTTATAATATTGGACAGAAATAGCTTGACTAGGGAAAAACCATTTGTTTTTTGAAGCAATTTTAAAGAAATTTGATCTAACCATGACATCTATTCGTCCTGCTTCCATAACGGTTAAAATAGCAGCATGATTCATCACTGAAACATCTATATCAGTAATCCAAACTCGAAATGATAAGGAAATCGTATCAGTTGCTTTAATCTTACCTTTAAATTTGGCAAATAGCATCGCTAATAATAATCTTATCCATCTCATTATTTTTGGTTTAAATTACTTACAAATATTTGTAAATGGTTTTGTTGCGTGGTTAAGTAACTAATTTAGCAAATAAAAACTAAATAGAAACCCCTAATGCTTAGAATCGAGCAATGAATCATATTATCTCCATACTTAATTTGTATATTGATGTCCAAACCAATACAATAGAAACTATTATGAGAAAAAACATTAAATTATTTGGATTTTTAGCACTTACGGCTTTAATTCTTTCAGCCTGTGCAACTACAGAAAAAAAGGAAGTTCTAGATATGGAAATGGTTAAAGTCGAAATCCAAGCCATGGAAGATGCCTATGCCGCAGGTGAAAAATCGAAAGATGCTGATGCAGTAGCTGCGTATTACAGCGACGATGCCATAAGTTATAGTCGAAACGATCAACCGCTTGTAGGTAAGGCAGCCATCAGAGACGATATTGCTAATAATATTGCAAAAGATACCACCGATAATTATAATGTATATAAAGTTGTAGACTTATTTGCTGAAGGTAATACTGCGGTAGAGATCGGTTCCTGGACCGAATTCGATGCTTCTGGTAACCAAAAGGAGAATGGAAATTACATGTCCTATTTCCAGAAACGAAATGGGAAATATATATGTGTTCGAGATATGAGTACCACTACAGCACCTGTTAAGTCTGGTATGTAAACTAAGAAAATATTACAATACATGACATAAATTTGTGGTTACGATTTTTTAAATGTAAAGTTGCTGTTTTGTGTGCAAGGATTTTCCTGTTACACACAAAACAGCAATTAATTATACATGGTGTTGGCTGGTCGTTGTTAATGTCTACAAGCACACTCATGGTGTTCATTGAGATAAGTAATTGTTTCTGAGCAGAGTTCTTCTACGATTTTAATGTTAATGTCAGAAAGTTTCTTAAAATAAATACATGCTTTCCCCATTTTGAATTTGCCTAAATCTTTTAATAATTCATCACTTTTCTCAGTTTTCGAATATACGTAGAGAGAAAACTGTGCTTTTCGTGGCGAGAAACCTAACAAAGGCGCATCGCCTTCATGACCACTTGCATATTTATAATGATAGCTTCCAAAACCAATAATTGTTGGTCCCCACATTTTTGGTTCAAAACCTGACCATTCACTCATTAATTCTATTAATTTATGGCTGTCAGTTTTCTTTTGGTCATTGTCAACAAAGGAATTAATAAAGTCAACGACATCTACATCTGTTTCGGTTGTTTTATTCTTTGCCATGTCATATAACGTGCTTTAGTTTTTATTGAAGTATTTACTATATAAACAACTTTTATTCCGCTTTATGCACTTCCAATTCAATTTCTATCATAAATTCTGGGAGAGCTAATTCCTTAACACCTAACCAAGAACCCGTAGGGAAATGATTTTTATATATCGTGGTTCTATATCCTGCATTTTCGAGAAATAAGGGCATATTGGTAGTAAAAATGTTTTCAACTACAACATCATCAAAAGTACAACCGTAATGATTTAGTATTTTTTCCAAATCAGCATAACAATTTTTCATTTGTTGTCCTAAATCACCAATGGCGATTGGGTTTCCTTCATCATCCATACTCACAGCACCAGAAATTTTTATATCATTTCCAATTTTTACAGCATGCGAATATCCATAAGCTTTTTCAACCTCAGGGCGCAATAAAAAATATTCAGGTTTTTCTACTTTAACAATTATTTGTTGTATTTCCGTTTCAAGCTTCTGGATTCTGGCTTCTTTGTTCGGATTTATGTTACATCCAAATAGGAATAAAGAAAAAGTAGCAATTAAAAATGTTTTTTTCATAATAATGATTTTAGTTAGATTTAAATGTTTTACATCGTACTTGTGTCTGAGTAATTACTCGGTTTAAGCACTAATTTACCATTTTTTTACACACGTTGCGCGCTACTTGTCTTATCACTCCTGTTTGTATGTCTAACAATAAAATAAGCAACAATCATATTTGGAACCCAACATAACCAAGCAACAATCCTGTAAGCGCCAATAAATTCACCCATTATGCTGGTTAATGTAGGTAACCAGATTCTTAAGGTTACAGCTGCAAAACAAGCGGCATAACTATAAATCATAAATTTTTGGTGTAATGCAATGTTCCCGTTTTTAATGGCTTTGAAACCCAAAATAGTGGTGCTTAACCAGACTAAACCTAAACTAAAAAAACCAAGGATACTTATCATGCCACCTGTGGCGTGCATAGCAATATAGAGCCCACAAAAACCACTAATTAAAACAGCAATCACGTATAGTTTCCCAATGGTTCTATGGATCTTAATACGTTGTCGCCTTAACGCGCTACTAAACTGTAACCAACCAATTAAAAGCGCCAAACCACCCAGAAGGATATGACCATAAAATGCGATATTCCATGCCGTATCACTTAAAAGTTCAGCGGACTTTGATGCCAATAGCCCAAAGCGTCTATCTACCAAAAAGTAGATTAATGGATACAGCCCAATTAGAGTAGCTGAAATTCCAATTAATATCCAGGACGCTTTTTTCATTTTTTCATTTTTCTAATGGCACAAACTAGTAATTAATTATGCACGGTTTTATATGCTGTGCTTTTTAATCCTTTTCAATCTTGTTTGATATGCCTGTCTATAGTTTCGTTTTGTTTTTTCATTTAGGAATGATGCATTAACTAGGTTTTCCACGTCTTCTGATTTTGAAAGTAGATTATCAAAAACATCATCTTTCTGCATCTTATTAAGACCTGCTTTATCAGCCAATAAATTTAGTTGAATCCATACATTACCATTTGCTATGTTTTTTGGTAATAACGCATCATCTAATGCAAAATCTGAATCTTCAATATGTATGCGTGTGTTAAGTAGATCGTACACAGGGCTCAAGCGATAATCTCCTAGGGGTGTTTCTATTAGGGAGAAGTTTTTAAAATGAGCATCACCATTTGAAAACAAATAATTAAAGACAATCAATGTAAACAATTTGGAAGCCTCTAGCTTGTAAGCTGGTAAATATTTTTCCATCAATTGAAACATTTCTAAATAATTACCTAAATATTTATAATTCTCTCCATGTGTTTGAGGAGTACGACCGGCTAACGAAGCAAAGTCTTCCGTGGCTAATTTGGCCTCATCTTCTTTAACATCAAATCTTTTTGTTATATAAGCAGGTTCGCCATTTCTAAAAAATATTAATGCATTTTCAGCAGTTTCAATATTGAATACTTGTCTTGCTATCTGCATGGTAAGGTGTTCATTAGCTGGCATCTGATCAAGTTTTTTACCAACATTTGGAATAGGTTTGAGGATATATCCACCTCGCTCACCTTCTTCAATAAGCCGAAGTTTATTTTTCTCAAGTAGTACTGAAAACTTTTCCTGTACACCTGATATTGAGATTCGTTTTCTGTTTTCAAGAAAAAGATCTTTAGTTGTTCCGTTATTCGTAGGCGACTCATATGGAAGCAGATGATTTACTTTACGACCATCAAACATTCTTCTTAAACATGTTCTACTATATGTGTTATAACTGCTTGCTAAAGTTCCAGGACAATATTTTATAATTGGTAAACTCATATTAATTTTTATATTTTCTTTACTGTAACGGCACCAATCGTATCATAACGAGCAGTTATAAGTAGTAAACTAAAATAATCGTCATTGTCAATTCTCATGTGCTTGCAAACCACTTGTTTATTTGTTCCTTCAGGAAGCATGTTATAGAAAAAGGGGAATAAATAATTTGATTCATATTTCTTGTTACTTTTAGGTAATGTCAAGCTAATTGGAGGTTTGCTATTATCTGCCATCCATATATGGTCATACTCATATACAAAATGACCATTATCCAGCTGAGTTAGTAAGCCAGATTTTTCACCTTTATAATATATTTCAGCTTGTCTCATCAATCAAGTTTTTGAAGATTTTTTACTTGAAGAATGACTTCCAGACCTAATACGTCTGCAATTTTTGTCAATGTTTCTAGAGTAGGATTTGCTTGTCCTCTTTCAATTTTATAAAGCGTATTAACACTTATATTAGCAAGCTCAGCTACTTGTGGCTGCGTAACTCTAAGTGTTTTTCTTCGCTGCTTTATGCTTTTTCCTATCATTTTTATAATTCTATAATGTGATTTTAATGTAAATATATGAAAAACAAACACATAATATGTTAAAAATCATATTTTAATGTGATATTTGAATGTGTTTTATTAGAAGAGCGAGGAATATTACTAAATATCACATTATGATGTGATATTTAGGGCATTGCATACCACGGTTTTGGATAAGACTAGAAGCGTGGTTTAAGTACCTAAATTTAGCAAATAATAACGAATTGAAAACGGTCCGGTCTTTTTAAAACGTCATTGCGAGGAGTAAGCGACGTGGCAATCTGTTAAATTTTAGTAATAACTGTATTTTTAATTCCCTTAGTTTTTAAAAGGATAAATTTATCCTGAGCGGAGACGAAGGGCTGCAATCCCTAACACAGAGACGTATATGGCCATAAAAAGCGATATTCCATACCGTATCACTTAAAAGTGCTGCGGACTTTGATGCCAATAGCCCAAAGCGTCTGTCTACCAAAAAGTAGATTAATGGATATAGCCCAATTAGTGTAGCCATAATGCCTATTAATATCCATGATGCTTTTTTCATTTTACTAATGGCACAAATTAGCGATTAATTTTTTACGGTGTTGGTAAATTTTATTTATTCACTTTAAAGTTGTTTAAATGTTCATAAAATGTTAATAATTACACTTTAAAGTTGTTTAATTTAAGTTTATGCTTATATTTGCAGAGAATTTAACACGTTATATGGCGGATAAATCAATTATAAAATCTTTTTTGCAAGAACTTAAGGCGATTATAAAGTCTTTAGGTATAATCTTCTCCAATCGGCCTAAAAATAGTATTCAGAATCTTGCAGATTTAAGTATTACCGCTAAAATGCGTGAGGAAATAATTTTGAATCTAGAAGTAGAGGATTACAGCGAAGGTCCTTTAGAAGAAACTCAACAAGGAGGAACTGAAATGTGGATTTTCGGAAAGGTAATTAAAGGTCAGCAAGTCTATATTAAATTGACTATTTCGAAAATGACTGGAGGAGCAGTTTGCATCTCTTTTCATAAGGCGGAACATCCAATGGAATTTCCTCTTAAGTAATTAAACTAAAAACAAACAATTATGAAAAGTCCAATCACAGGTAAGGAAATGACCTTACAAATTGAGAAGAGTATTTTGGTTTTTCGAAAAGAAGAATTTGAGTATAATCACAAAAGTTATTTTTGTGAAGATAGTGGCGAGTCATTTACAACCACAGAGTTAGATGAATTTAATTTAAATCAAGTTTATAATCAATATAGAGATAAACATAATGTTCCATTTGCAGAAGAAATAAGAGAATTCAGAGAAAAATACTCTTTTAGCTATGCAGATATAACCAAAATATTGGGTTTAGGTGTTAATAGTTACAGTAATTATGAAAAAGGAGAAGTGCCTAGTTTGGCTAATGCTGCTTTATTAAAAGCGATAATTAATAGTGTAGGAACATTAAAAGGGTTAATAAAAAGTAATAATGAAATTTCAGAATCTCAAAGAGAGAAGTTTTTAAGAAATATAGCCAAAGTCAGAAAGGAAGTAGAACTAAATAAAAGAAAACAAGAATTGATTGACTATGTTTTTGATTATAATTTTTTGCCTGATAATTTTTCAGGATATAAAAAGCCTAATTTTGATAAACTGGTTGAAATGGTGGTGTATTTTACTGAAAGGGTAAGAGTAACTCCCACTAAAATGAATAAACTATTATTTTATTCAGATTTTTTGCATTATAAATTAAATGGTGTTTCAATAAGTGGGACACGTTATTTTGCGCATACACACGGTCCAGTTCCGAAGAAATTTAGAACGTTATTTGATTATCTTTCTGACCAACAAATTGTAGATTTAATTTCGGTACAGTATCCAAGTGGTTTAGTTGGAGAAGAATTTATTAAAATCCCATCAAAAACATTTAAGAGTTCATTGTTTGATAAAGTTGAAATAGATATTTTAGATGAAATTATTTCAAAATTCAAAAAGTACAATGCGCAAGAAATAAGAGAATTAAGTCACGAAGAAAAAGGGTGGATTGACAATGAGAAAAGTAAAGGGTTAATAGATTATAATTATTCGTTTGAACTAATACACGTTTAATTTTTCAAACGTTTGCCAACGGTTTTGTGTATGGTTATTTGAGTTGGCTAAAACTAAATTAGTAAAAGAAAACGAACTTGATTAAAGTCCATAGGTTTTTCGTAAGTAGGCGAGAACTAGCCATTGATTATATAGGTTATTCTACGCAGTTTTATTCTATAAATATAATTAATTATTCCTACTTAAAATCAAAAAATCCTGACAGAAGACTATCGGGATTTTTTTATAATCTTATTTTGGAATGTATAACCTAAAAAATAGTGTGTTAAAACCTATTTTCTAATCACTTTCACATTCATTTCCTCAACATTTTTATCAGAATAGGAGTGAAGGTGCACCAAACAGTAAATCTTCACTAGTTCCTGTTTTTGGGAATGCCATCACTTCTCTAATAGAGGTTTTTTAATTGGCCTTTATATAAAAAGGGTAATCATTTTTTTTAACTACCCTTATTTGCTTATTTAAACTCTATGATTTCTGCTGATAGCGTTGCTGTAATTCTCTTTTTTGTTTCTATGATATCCACAGATACATTAACAAGTGTTCTGCTGCCAATTAATTCTACACCTGCTGCTTTTGCTTCTTCAAGCATTTTTGCTTTAGCTTGAGAAACGATGCCTTGTTTATTCGTTATATTTCCAGTCTTTATTTTCTCGGTAGCTGTACCTGAAAAACTACCCAATACTGTGAAGTTTGAACTTGATAAAATGGTTTGTGTTTGATTATGTTGCTGATAACCACCACTGTGTAAACTTGTTCTACAAGATGAAAATGCCGCAGCAATAATCATAATAAAAATACTTTTTTTCATTTAAAAAATTTAATAAATTTTGCCTACTTCGTTTTTATGTCTTTTTTCGGCTTGTTCAGACTTAATATATATCAAAATAAAGTAATTTTTTGTTACTATTATCTTATAAATATAATTAATTTTTCCTACTTAAAACCAAAAAATCCTGACAGAAAACTATCAGGATTTATTTTATTTTGTAATGGTTTGGCCTACAAATATTTGTAGAAAAAATAATTTATTTTTTCATCACTTTAACATTCATTTCTTCCACCTTTTTATCAGAAAGGAGTGAAGGTGCACCAAAGAGTAAATCTTCACTAGTTCCTGTTTTTGGGAATGCCATTACTTCTCTAATCGAGGCTTTTTTCTCTAAAATCATCATCAATCTATCAACACCCCAAGCAATACCGCCGTGTGGTGGTGCGCCATAATGGAACGCTTTATACATGGTGCCAACACTCTTCATCATTTCGGCTTTATTATAGCCCATGTTTTTGTAAGTGGCTTCCAAAATTTCAGGTTTATGCGCACGCACAGAACCACCGCCAATTTCGTAACCATTCAAGATTAAATCGTATTGTTGCGCGATGATGCTTCCAATGGCGTCCTCTTTACCATTCATGTGTTTTTCAATATTATAAATAGCAGGCATGGAGAATGGATTGTGTGTAAACGTCCAACGGCCTTCGTCTGTTTTTTCAAACATCGGGAAATCAATAACCCAAGCAGGTCTTAATTCCTTCGGATTGATTAAACGGAGCATTTTACCTAATTCTTGTCTTACGGCATCTAAAGCTTTATTTGCAGTTGCATAATCGGCAGCAGAGAAGAATACAATATCGCCAACTTGCGCATGGGTGGTCTTGATAATTCCTGCGGCAATATCTTCGCCTAAAAACTTAATAATGGGCGATTGTAAATCATTTTCATTCACAATAATATAGGCTAAACCACCTAAACCATGTTGTTGTGCTATGGCGGTTAGTTTTTCAATCTGACCTTTAGATAAACGTTTGTTGCCTTGTTCTTCAGCAGAAACTTTAATACATTTTACAATGCCGCCTTCGTCAATAGGTTTACTAAATACTTGGAAGGTGGTATCTTTTACAATAGCTGTAATGTCTTGTAGTTTTAAACCGAAGCGTAAATCTGGACGGTCGCAGCCATAATAATCCATAGCGTCTTTATAGGTAATGATTTCAAACGGATGTAACATCCATTTTTTACCATATATTTTTTGAACAATCGCATTGAACATATTCGTATTCAAATCGATAATTTGTTGCATACTGGCATAGGCCATTTCAATATCTAACTGCGTGAATTCTGGTTGACGATCACCCCGAGAATCTTCATCTCTAAAACAACGTGCTATCTGGAAATACTTTTCATAACCAGAAACCATCAACATTTGCTTGAATTGCTGAGGTGCTTGTGGTAAGGTATAGAACAAACCGGCTTGCTTACGTGTTGGTACGATAAATTCGCGAGCGCCTTCATCAGTCCCTGCGCTTAAAATTGGGGTTTCTATTTCAAGGAACTCTTGCGCGTCTAAAATATCACGCATCATTTTGATGACTTTGTGGCGATTTACAATCACACGACGGACATCATCATTACGGTGGTCTAAATATTTATATTGGAAACGAACATTTTCATTGGTTTTTGTCGCTCGTTTTATTTCAAAAGGTAAGGTTTTAGAAAGGTTTAGGATTTCTAAATCTTTGGCTTCTAATTCAATTTTACCGGTTCTTAAAGCGGCATTATAATCATCTTCCTTACGTTGTACAATGGTTCCAGAAACTGTAATAACCGATTCTGGTTTCAATTTCACTAACTCATCTAAATTAGCAAACGATTCTCTGCTTAATCGCACTTGGAATACTTGTGTGCTGGAGTCGCGTAAATCGATAAAAATCAATTCGCCATGGTCGCGCACACTAGACACCCAACCAGAAAACGTAACGCTTTCGTTGATGCTGTCATCTGAAATATCTGAAATGACATGGGTTCTGTATTCTTCCTTTATGATTAATGGAATTTCGGGTAGAACTTCTTCTGTTTTGGTTGTTGGTTGTTGAGGTGTTTGTTGTTTAGTTGTACTTCCGTCTTCGGTCTTCAGTCCTCCGTCCTCTCCAGCCAGAGCTGCAAGAATCCCTTCTCTGATCACTTTTCCTGAAGCGCCTTTTCCAATGATCGCAATGACTTTTCCAACTAGAATACCCGCTTTTCCTTGGTTTCCAGATTGGATATCGATAGCGATGGCTTCATTTTCTGCAATCACTTTAACAATAACATCTTTTATTTGAGATTCTGAAATGGTGTTATCTTCAAAATACTGATTGTAATCAAAACTTCGGTCTTTTAAATAAGACGTTATCGCATTTTGAACTAATACCGATGTGATTTTTTCATCTTTAAAAAGCTGAAAAATTTCAGTTAAATGTTCAACGCGATGGATTTCTGTATATTCATCGGCAGCTATATTATTGACTAATGTTTTAGCAACAAAAGACGGGTCTTTAATTTCGTTATTAATCGCAATAAACGTTTCTGAACGTAAGGAATCTGCTGTAAAGAACTTAGCATCTTGCGGCAACACGCCACCTTTTATTAAAATGGATTCTACGGCGAAAGGCAAGGTGCTTAAATCGACATCAATAGATTCCACCACATTTTTTATACTTACAAAAGGTAAATCGGGCTCCGATATAAAGCGGTAATCGGCTTCAAATTCCTTTTTACGCATGGTTTTGGTTTGCTTCAATTCAGCGTCCCATAAAACCGTGGTTTGGTCTGGTCTAAATGATTTGTTTACTAAGAAATAGTTGAGTTGTTTTTCAACTTCTTCTTTTAAGGCATCGACCATAAACTTAAACGAGTTCAAGTTTTTTATTTCGGTACGTGGGTTTAAACTGTATTCGCGTTTTTTACGAAGTGATACCGATACATCCGATTTGAATTCCCCTTTTTCAAGGTTAGCTTCAGAGACGCCTATATTCTGAACAATACGATGAATGTATTGCGCGTATGTTGAAACATCTTCTATATGACGAATGCAAGGTTCGGTAACAATTTCTATTAAAGGCACACCAGCTTTATTAAAATCGACTAGCGAGATTTTTTTCTCGTGCATCAATTTTGCAGCATCTTCCTCAATATGTACTTGCGTTAGATTCACCGTAAACTGACTTCCATCATTTCGGTAACAAGAGACTTGCCCGTCAGGAATCACCGGGTTATGAAACTGTGTAATTTGTATATTTTTTGGGTTATCTGGATATTCATAATGCTTTCTATCCCAAGAAATCACTTCATTTCCGAAAGTTGATCTCACCGCTTTCCCGAAGTAAATAGCCTTTGTAATAGCTTCTTTGTTAATGGCTGGTAAAACGCCCATTTGTCCTGTACACACCGAACAGATATTTTGATTTGGCGTTTCGATTTCTTGATTGGCGCAAGAGCAAAATAATTTTGATTTGGTGTTTAATCGCACGTGCGTTTCCACGCCGATTACTAACTCTAATTCATGCTTTTTAAGCAGCTCGTTTAATTGTTCCAGTTTCATCTGCTTATTTTATTTTTTTAGAGGTCAGATGCAATATCCAAATAGAGATACTTGGTTCGATTGACAATTTTGTTAATGGATATTTCATTATATCGTGTCTTTTAAGAAGTTAGCAAACTTCAAAACGAGTTCGTCATTATTTTTTGCTGCCGTAATTTGTAAACCTGTTGCTGTGCCTTGGGGGACAGTAAGCGTTGGTAATTGCCCTAAGCTAAAACCAACCGTATACACATCAGATAAATACATAGCCAATGGGTCTTTTAAACTATCGCCAATTTTAGGTGGCGTATTTGGTGTTACTGGAGAAAGGATGATATCAACTTCCTTAAAATCATTTTCGAAATTTTCAGAAATTTGATCTCTAAGGTTTAAGCCTTTTAAATAAATTTCATCTGAAAACCCTTGAGATAATACTTGGTTTCCACCAACAATTCTGCGTTTTGTTTCTTCTGAAAAATTCTCAGAGCGTGTTACCGCATAGGTGTCTTTTAAGTTATCGCCTTCAATACGATTGCCGTAATTCGTGCCATCTAATCGTGATAGGTTAGAGGCGGTTTCAGCCATCGCTAAGGTATAGTATGTTGATACTAAAGTTTCAGACTCAAAGAAATCTAAAGCTTTTATTTGAATGCCTTTGGCTTTTATTTTTTCGATAGCTGCTAAGAAATCTGATTTGATTTTGGCATCAATCGCATCTGTTTCTATAAAATTTTTGAAGTATCCTACGGTTTTAATTTCTTTCGAAGTTAAAATGTCATTCTGAGCTATTTCCGCGGAAGCGTACGCAGTTTGATCTTTAACATCTTTTCCACTCATCGCATTTAAAACAATTCTGATATCTTCGATAGATTTTGCAATAGGGCCAACACAGTCGGTAGATGATGCGTAAGCCATTAATCCGTAGCGTGAAATACGTCCGTAAGTGGGTTTTAAACCATACGCATTATTATAACCTGCAGGCTGACGAACAGAACCACCAGTGTCGCCACCAATGGAAAAAACCGTGTAATCTTTAGCAACGTTAACCGCTGAACCGCCACTTGAACCACCACCAACTAAATCGGGATTTATAGCATTTTTAACCGCGCCAAAAATGGTGTTTTCACTAGACGACCCATGACCAAAACTATCGCAGTTTTCTTTTACTAAAGGTATAGCGCCAGCATCCAATAATTTTTGAATGGCAGTTGCGGTGTATGCCGATTTGTAATTTTTAAGTAAATCTGAACTTGCCGTGGTGTACGTGCCTTGCACCATGTAAACATCTTTTATTCCAAACGGAATACCTTCCAGTAAACCAATAGTCTCACCATTGGCTATTTTAGCATCTACTTTGGCTGCTAAATCGAGTGCCGACGTATCCAATAAAGAATTTACGGTGTTGTTCGTGTTCTGCTTTAAAGCGTCTAATTTTTCTTGGACTAAGACTGTACAAGTGATTTCTTTGTTCACCAATTGTTGATGAATTTTATGTATTTGAGAGTCCATAATTATTCTTCTATGATTTTAGAAACAACCAGAAAACCATTCTTTTCTTTCGGAAAGTTTTCAATAATGATTTGCTTTTCAATTTGTGGGCTATCAATTACCACATCTTCTCTTAAACTATCTAAAGACACGGCATGATCATGATTATTATTAAAAGCATTATTATTTGTCGTGTTAGCGTTTTTAATCACTTCAAATAATTTGTTCACCGCCTCTGATGGCTGCGCTCCTTTAATACTCGACAAGATATCGACGGTCATAATTTTACTCATGTCTTCATTTTTAAATTAAAATAATTCCCCGATAACTCTGTTTCGGGTTTTCCAAATTCACTTCCCTTTTGGGGAGGTCGAAATTACCATTTAGCAATTTCGGGTGGGGCAGAATATAAAATTTCTGTTTTTTGCTCTATGAACAAAATGAAACTGTTAAAAAATCTAAATGACTTAACGTTTAGAATAGTCCGTTTCAAGAAATTTTTTATTCAAAAAAAAGCCTTCCAAATTTGGAAGGCTTTATATATTTTTAAACAATAACCTTCCTGTCCTATAAATTAGGATTATTGAAATTATTATTATTGTTATTTTTTGTCATTGTTATTTTAACGAGTTCAAATATATGTAGAATAAATATACTACACACTATTTTTGGGGATATCCTATTAGGTATTGTCAAATTATTAAAAAAGCTAAAGTTAATTTAGAAGTTTAGTAGCTTAATTACTGTAATTGCTTATTTATGTTTAATGTATTCTTTTTTACAGCTCCCTTAACCTCTCCTTTTTAGGAGGGAAACTGTTGCTTTTAAAAAAGCACATAAGAGTTTCCCTTCTA
Organism: uncultured Algibacter sp.; assembly: GCF_963976535.1. NCBI lineage: Bacteria > Pseudomonadati > Bacteroidota > Flavobacteriia > Flavobacteriales > Flavobacteriaceae > Algibacter > uncultured Algibacter sp. Next base: position 34,242 of record NZ_CAXBLF010000015.1, read on the forward strand.
GTAAGAGGGGATTAAGGGGTGTGTTTTTTTGCAAGGTTTTGGAGCCTTTGTAGATGTGTTAGGCTCTAGTTTAAAAGAGTGTTGATATAGTACTTGAACGCTTGATCTTTATGCTTTTGGATAATTTGTTTTACGTTTCAATCATCCAAAGTCCTTTAAAAATAAATAGTTCCAAAGTCATACCAATGTTAAACTAGGGCCATGTGTTATTCCAATTTGGAAAGACCTACAAGGTTTTTAAAACCTTGCAGGTCGCTAATTGTTGTTGGAAAAACTTTAAAACAAGAGCTAAAAAAATGAGTTCTAAGAAGTTTTTTGTTTTTGCTACTTTTAGGACTAGATAAAAAAGAGTGAAATCAATTTTAAGCTTATTTTTAGATGATTTAAGCCATTTTTAAGTAATTAACAATTGTTGATAATTATTAAATCAACTCGCTGAAATGCTTTTTAACGGCTTCAGTATTTCGTATATTTGTTTGTATCACATTGTCCCGATATACGGGATTTTTTTGTGCTAATATTTTATTGTGAATAAGTTGCTGGCAAAAACTATAGCAAACTGAAAATGATGATTGGATTGATGATTGATTTTAGTATAAAAGTGCGTTAGGGATTGCAGTGAAACATTTATGTTCATGAATTCATTAATATAAAATAGAAAGGCATGAATAAAAGCCCACAGCGACCTTTTAGGTGCGAGGACTTGTAACGGAAAGCCCGACCCCTTTTCGGGGTAACGCCCAAATAATTTTTGTGGTGTTTTGAAAAATAAATAATAGAAATAAACAATTATAAATAATATGAGCGAACCAAAAGAAGAATTTAACAAACATAATTATTCAGCAGATAGTATTCAGGCTTTAGAAGGCATGGAGCATGTACGTATGCGTCCATCCATGTATATTGGTGATGTAGGTACAAGAGGTTTACACCATTTAGTTTATGAGGTTGTAGATAACTCTATTGATGAAGCTTTAGCAGGACATTGTAACAATATTACTGTTATTATAAATGAAGATAATTCTATTACTACGGAAGATGATGGTCGTGGTATTCCTGTAGATTTACACAAGAAAGAAGGTGTTTCGGCGCTTGAGGTTGTTATGACTAAAATTGGGGCAGGAGGTAAATTCGATAAAGATTCTTATAAAGTATCTGGTGGTCTGCACGGTGTTGGTGTAAGTTGTGTGAATGCTTTGTCTGAGCATTTAAGAGCAACGGTTTATAGAGATGGCAAAATATACGAACAAGAATACGAACGTGGTAAATCCATGTATCCTGTAAAACAGATTGGAGAAACTGATAAAAGAGGGACAACAGTAACATTTAGACCAGATTCAACCATATTTACCCTAACGCTAGAGTATAGCTATGATACTTTGGCGAGTCGTTTACGTGAATTAGCTTATTTGAATAAAGGTATTACTGTTCATTTAGTTGATAAAAGACATGTAAAAGAAGATGGGGAATTTGAAGGAGAAACATTCCATTCTACTGAAGGTTTAAAAGAATTTATCCAGTATTTAGATGCTACTAGAGACCCTTTAATGAAAGATGTGATTGCTTTTGAAGGTGAAAAAAATGGGGTTCCAGTTGAGGTTGCTATGATTTATAACACATCTTATGCTGAAAACTTACATTCTTATGTTAATAACATTAATACACATGAAGGAGGTACGCACTTGTCTGGTTTCCGTCGTGGATTGACACATACCTTAAAAAAGTATGCAGATGAATCGGGCATGTTAGACAAATTGAAGTTTGATATTGCAGGTGATGATTTCCGTGAAGGCTTAACAGCTATTATTTCTGTAAAAGTTCAAGAACCACAATTTGAAGGTCAAACAAAAACGAAATTAGGTAACAGAGAAGTTTCTGCAGCGGTAAGTCAATCTGTTTCAGAAATGCTAACCGATTATTTAGAAGAAAATCCAGACGATGCTAAAATCATTGTTCAGAAAGTAATACTTGCAGCTCAAGCACGTCATGCAGCACAAAAAGCTCGTGAAATGGTGCAACGTAAAACCGTAATGAGTATTGGTGGATTGCCAGGAAAATTATCAGATTGTTCTGAGCAAGATCCATCCAAATGCGAAATATATTTAGTCGAGGGAGATTCGGCAGGTGGAACGGCAAAGCAAGGTCGTGATAGAGCATTTCAAGCTATTTTACCTTTACGTGGTAAAATTTTGAATGTTGAAAAAGCGATGACTCATAAGGTTTTTGAAAATGAAGAGATTAAAAATATCTTTACAGCTTTAGGAGTTACCATCGGAACAGAAGAAGATAGTAAAGCACTTAACCTTTCAAAATTAAGATACCACAAAATCGTAATCATGTGTGATGCCGATATTGATGGTTCGCATATTGAAACTTTAATTCTAACATTCTTTTTTAGATATATGAAAGAATTAATAGAGAATGGTCATATTTATATAGCAACGCCACCTTTATTTTTGGTTAAAAAAGGAGCTAAAAAGCAGTATGCTTGGAATGATGATGAACGTTTAGCATTAATGGAACAATATGGAGATGGCACAAAAATTCAACGTTATAAAGGTCTTGGAGAAATGAATGCATCTCAACTTTGGGATACAACCATGAACCCAGAATTTAGAACATTACGCCAAATATATGTAGAAAATGGAGCAGAAGCAGATCGCGTATTCTCGATGTTAATGGGCGATGAGGTTCCACCGCGAAGAGAGTTTATTGAGAAAAATGCTATTTATGCAAATATTGATGCATAAATAAATATTTTCAGTAAATTGAAATAGCCTTTATATCTTAGATATAGAGGCTGTTTTTTTGTTTTACAGCAAAATAAAACCGACTAAAAGCATTTTATTACGATAAAATGTTGTATTGTGTGATTTTTTTCCTATGTTTGTAAAACCAAATTTGTAATAATGAAACATTCATAACTAAAGACTAGATACACAAAGGTCTGATTATATGAATGTTACATAATGACCTATAAAAAACAATATATATAGACAGATGAAAAAGTTAATCCTACTTTTGTTACTTGGTTTAGTAACTACGATTTCAAAAGCACAAGAATTAGAAAGTATTTTACTTGCATCTGGTGATGCTGAAAATTTAACCAGAGCTTATATTAACCCTGCAATGAAGGGATTAATATATGGCATGAATAGTGGCTGGTATCATACGGCTAAGGTTCATAAAAAACTTGGGTTTGATATTTCAATCGGACTTAATGCTTCAATTGTACCCTCTAAAGATGAACTAATAAATTTGTCAGCTTTAGGATTATCAAGTAATATAGGATTTGCTCCAGGAACAACAACACCAACAGTTGCAGGTACGGGAGACGGAGCTAATTTAACCGTTGATACTACAGTTGATGGAAATGCTGTAAGTGCTTCGTTTACTATGCCTTCAGGAATTAGTGATGATTTACCGCTAAAAGCAGTTCCTACACCAGCTGTTCAGTTAAGTTTAGGATTGCCTTATAAATTTGATGTGATGTTGCGCTTAGTGCCTAGTGTAGGTGACAATGACGTTAAAGGAGAATTATTTGGTTTAGGCCTTAAAAAAGAAATAACAAGTTTATTTGGTCCTTTAGATAAATTACCATTACATGTTTCTGTATTGGCAGCATATACATCAATGAATGTAGATTATACTATTGATGGTAATGCAATTGCAGGTCAGAATCAGAGTGCTGCTTTTAAATTGAATTCATATACAGTTCAAGCAATTGGCTCTTTAAACTTTCCAATTATAAATATTTATGGAGGTTTTGGTTATACAGGGGGTAATTCAACATTAAAAATGTTAGGGACTTACGATTTAGAGTATAGTAATGGTGGTACAACAGTTGTAGATACTGTAACTGATCCTTTAAATTTAGATTTTGATGCAAGTGGTTTTAGAACCACAATCGGAGCCAGATTAAGTTTAGGGTTCTTCAAAATTTTTGGTGATTATACATTACAGGAATATAATACATTTTCTGCTGGAATAGCGTTTAGCTTTAGGTAGGGAATTTGAAAATAATAATTGTTTAGTTTTAGTTAGTTATATTTAATTTTTGTTTGAAAAGCACAGGATTTTGTCCTGTGCTTTTTTCATTTACAGTGTTTTAATTCGTAATTTTGCATGACTTAAATCATGAAATTTTTAGCTTAAAATCCTGAATTTTGTGCTTTAAATATCGATAACGAATAATTAAATAATAAATCAAATGAAAGTAACAGTTGTAGGAGCAGGAGCAGTAGGCGCAAGTTGTGCAGAGTATATTGCTATTAAAGACTTCGCTTCAGAAGTTGTATTGTTAGACATTAAAGAAGGTTATGCCGAAGGAAAAGCCATGGATTTAATGCAATGTGCATCATTAAATGGTTTTGATACTAAAATTACTGGTGTAACAAACGATTATAGCAAAACAGCAAATAGTAATATTTGTGTTATAACTTCTGGTATTCCACGTAAACCAGGTATGACACGTGAAGAATTAATTGGGATTAATGCTGGTATTGTAAAGGCCGTATCTTCAAGCTTAATAGAACACTCCCCAAATACGGTGTTAATTGTTGTAAGTAACCCTATGGATACGATGACATATTTAGCACACAAATCAACTAACCTACCAAAAAATAGAATTATAGGAATGGGTGGAGCATTAGATTCTGCTCGTTTTAAATTTAGATTAGCTGAAGCCTTAGGAGCTCCAATAAGTGATGTAGATGGCATGGTAGTTGGCGGACACAGTGATACAGGGATGGTGCCACTAGCAAGTCAAGCAACTAGAAATAGTATTAAAGTTACTGAGTTTTTAAGCAAAGAACGTTTAGAACAAGTAGTTGAAGACACTAAAGTTGGAGGTGCAACACTTACCAAATTATTAGGAACTTCAGCATGGTATGCTCCAGGAGCTGCAGTAAGCGCTTTAGTTCAGGCAATTGCTTGCGACCAAAAGAAAATGTTCCCATGTTCTACATTCTTAGAAGGTGAATATGGATTACATGATATTTGTATTGGTGTTCCTGTAATTTTAGGAAAAAACGGTATTGAGAAAATAGTTGATATTCCTTTAAGTGCTGCTGAAAAAGCACACATGCAAGCTAGTGCAGAAGGTGTTAAAAAGACTAATGCATTATTAGACGTGTAATAAAACATTTTTTTTTACCTCTCCTTTGGAGAGGTCATAATTGATTTTTGTCAATTATGGGTGAGGAAATAGATATTTAATTGAGGCTGTCTGAAAAGTTTTTCGAGTTGTCAGTTTGAGCATTAACGAGGTCAAAATGAATTTTGAACGAAGGTAGCTTACGAAGTAAGTCAAAAACGTTATAATCTTGATTTCCAATGCATTTCGACTGCGCTCAATGTGACAATTTACTCCAAAATTGACTTTTCAGACAGCCTCACTTCTTTATACTCAAAGCAAATAGGATTTAGGAAATTTATAGGCAGATAGTTTTTTGTTTGTCAAGGCAAAATTTTCAATCATAACCTTAGTTCTGTTTTAAAATTTTAACGAAGAGAAAGAGAAAAATAGCAAGTAAAAAAATCGAAAACCTATTTGTTTTGAGTATATTTGGCGCATGATTGCAAGATGGTGCATTAGTGTTTTAATTTTTAGCCTTACCTTATTTGGTGTTGTTTCTCAACAACACATTTTGGTGCCTAATCAAGAAATTGTATTGCAGTTTGAAGATGTTGACTTAACATCTAAACAAACTGAAAATACAGTAGCGATTGTAAAACAGCAATTGCAAGATATAGGTGCTGAAAACATTCAAGTACTTTCACTAGAAAACGGGACATTAAAAATCACATATTACAGTGATACCGAAGTTGCTATTATTAAAGAAACGTTTTCTGAAGAAAATAATTTAGTAATTCATCTAACATCTCCGTCTCAAGATGAAGACTCATCAAACTTTCCGTTTGAAGAATCAAATATCAGTTATAATCTTGACGTCTACGAAATACAAAACGGACATGATACTGGATGGGGCTTTGATGGTGCCATTGGTTTAGAATTTGAGCCGAAAAGCGATCGTTTTTTAGATCCAAATTATCCATCAATTGAACATATTGGATATCAATATGAAGATTACTTAATACAAGTTGCTTATAAAACTCGTAGAGAAATCACGATACAAATAAGTGACCCACTTCACACCATACCGGAAGTTAGAGCGGGGCCCATTTGCTAAAGGGTTGCATACCTTGTTTTTTTGATGTAAATATGATGACGTCAATAAAACACGGCTATTTTATAAACAACCTAAACACTTTCATAGTTCTATTTTAGATCTCATTATTAATGACGAATCTATAAAAATCATAATTAAAAAATAAAATTGTCAAATCATACGGTAAATTCTATATTTGCTCGCCCGAAAATTTTCAGGGTTAAAAATTTGACGTAAAAAAGTATAACATGCAAAACAAAGGATTAGTAAAACTATTTGCTATTTTGTTTGGTTTGGTAAGTCTTTACCAATTATCATTCACATTCACAGCAAATCAAATTGAAAATGAGGCGCAAGAAATTGCGATTACTAAAATCTCTGAATCAGAAGAAAATTATCGCGCACTTCGAAGTCAAGAAGAGGCTAATTATCTTCAAGAAAAAGGAACCGATACAGTATACAATATTGGTATAGCAAAATTCACTTATAACGAAGTGAAACAAAAAGCAATGAACCTTGGGCTTGATTTAAAAGGTGGTATTAATGTAATTCTTCAAGTATCCGTAAAAGATATCTTAAAAGGATTAGCAAATAACACTACTGACCCAGTGTTTAATAAAGCTTTAGAAGATGCTTCTGAGCTTCAAAAAAACAGTCAAAGTACGTATTTAGAAGATTTCTTTTCAGCTTTTGATGCGATTAAAGGAGATACAAAATTAGCATCTCCGGATATATTTTATACCAGAGAACTTGATGGTGAGATTGATGGTAGTATGACTGATAATGATGTTAAAAGTATTATTGAAACTAAAATAGACGAATCTATCGTTTCTGCTTTTGAAGTATTACGTAAGCGTATTGATGAGTTTGGTGTAACATCACCAAACATTCAACGTTTAGGGAACTCTGGGCGTATATTAGTGGAATTACCAGGTGTTAAAGATGTTGAGCGTGCTAAAAGTTTATTACAAAGTACGGCACAATTAGAGTTTTGGGATGCTTATAAAGGTGAACAATTCTATCAATTTATAAATCAAGCAAACGAAGTTTTAAAGGATATTGTTAAATCTGAAGATGATGTAGAAATTGAGCCTCAAGATGAAGAAAATGCCCAAAGCGATCAAATTGATGATTTATTAGGTGATGCAGAAACAGATTCTACGGCAGTTGAAGAAAACAATCCACTTGGTAAGTTAATTAGAGGTTTTGGATATCAAGGTGGCCCAATCATAGGTACGTTTGAAATTAAAGATAAAGAAACAGTTTTAGATTACTTAAACAGACCAGAAGTTAGAGCATTACTTCCTGCGGAACAACGTTATGCAAAGTTTGTTTTTGGTAAGCCAGAAAAGGATAGCGAAGTAGTAGATTTATACGCTTTAATTGGTAACAGAGAAAATGTACCTCAATTAAGTGGTGCAGTAGTAACTGATGCTAGAAACCAATTCGGTCCAACAGGAAAGTCTGAGGTATCTATGCAAATGAATGCTAAAGGTGCTAAAATCTGGGAAGAAATGACTGGTAAAGCATACACGCAAGGCAGTCAAATTGCTATTGTTTTAGATAATGTTGTGTATTCTGCTCCGGGTGTAACAACAGGTCCAATTGCTGGTGGTAATTCTTCTATTTCTGGAAACTTCTCATTAAATGAGGCCATAGATTTAGCTAATGTATTACGTGCTGGTAAATTACCTGCATCGGCAGATATTATCCAAAGTGAGGTTGTAGGACCGTCTTTAGGTAAAGAAGCTATTGAAAGTGGTACCATGTCATTCTTAATCGCATTAGTATTAGTATTACTTTGGATGATTTTTTACTATGGAAAAGCAGGTGGTTTTGCAGATCTTGCCATGTTATTAAACCTCTTGTTAATCTTCGGTATTTTATCAGGGTTAGGTGCTGTGTTAACCTTACCGGGAATTGCGGGTATTGTATTAACCATTGGTATGTCGGTGGATGCTAACGTGCTAATCTTTGAGCGTATTCGAGAAGAATTAGCCAAAGGAAAAGGACAGCTTGAAGCTATTAGAGACGGATTTAGTAACGCCTTGTCATCTATTTTAGATGCCAACGTTACTACAGGTTTAACTGCATTAATCTTATTCATTTTTGGAACAGGCCCAATTAAAGGTTTCGCAACTACTTTATTAATTGGTATTGCAACATCTTTATTTACAGCTATTTTTATCACCAGATTACTAATCGATTGGTATGCTAACCGTGGCGGGAAATTAGAGTTCTCAACCGGGATTACTAAAAACTTATTTAGAAATATCAATATTGAGTTTTTAAAGAAACGTAAAGTAGCATATATCATTTCTGGAGCCTTAATTCTTTTAAGTTTAGGCTCGTTAATTACAAACGGATTAAACCAAGGTGTCGATTTTGTTGGAGGTAGAACCTATCAAGTGCGTTTTGCGCAAGATATTAGTGCTTCTGAAATTACCGACCTATTATCACAACCAGAAGTTTTTGGTAGTGCAGATGCAAAAACCTTCGGAGATGCTAACCAGTTAAAAATCACAACCAAGTATAAAGTAAACGAATCTGGAGCAGAGATAGATGAAGAAATTAGAAACTCTCTTTACCAAGCTTTAGTGCCGCATTTAGAAGGGATTACGTATGAGCAATTCATCGATTTAAATGATGAAAACAAACAAGTTGGTTTACTAGAATCATACAAAGTAACACCAACCATTGCAGATGATATCAAACAAGCATCATTCTGGGCAATTTTAGGCTCATTAATTGTGGTATTCCTTTATATCTTAATTCGTTTTAAGAAATGGCAGTACTCATTAGGTGCTGTTGCAGCGGTGTTCCACGATGTATTAATCGTATTAGGGGTATTCTCTTTAACGTACAAATTTATGCCATTTAACATGGAAGTAAACCAAGCGTTCATCGCAGCAATACTAACAGTTATTGGTTACTCATTGAATGATACGGTGGTCGTATTCGATAGAATTCGTGAGTTCTTCAACGAGCACACCTCTTGGAAGTTCGATAAAGTAGTAAATACATCATTAAGCAGTACATTAAGTAGAACCTTAAACACCTCATTAACAACATTAGTCGTGTTGCTAGCCATCTTCATTTTTGGTGGCGATTCTATCAGAGGCTTTATGTTTGCCTTAATAGTAGGTGTTATTGTAGGTACGTATTCATCATTATTTATTGCAACACCAATAATGTATGATACTGTAAATAAATTAGAAGAAAAAAAGAAGAAAGACTAAATCAAATTTTTCTTTGTAAAGAGCCTATTAACTTATGTTGATAGGCTTTTTTTAGTACATGACAAAAATTTAGAATTAAACTATAAACCGCACAGATATAGCATATTACGGCTTTTTCGTTATGTAGATATCACAGGTTCTTATAACCTGTGAAGTCTTTGTTTTATCCTGAAAATTGCGAGTAGTTTATTTCTCAAAATTAATTTTTGTCATATACTTAAGCTTTTTTTATGGAATATATGGCATTGAGAAGGAGGGACGATTATGGTAATCTGTTTGATTATTTTTTGGGCATTACCACTCCCGATAGCTATCCGGATTTGCTGTGGACTTTTCACTCCAATCCCTAACGCAACATGTTTGTGTGTTTTACGTTTTTAGAAACTAGCTTTTATTTTGTTTTATCGAATATTTTCTACCATTTAAAAATTTTCCAACAAAAGAACCTCTTACTAAAAAGTGATAGCTTACAAAGCAAATAAATGTTGTTAGAGAGAGAACAATTAAAAACTTAATTATTGCAGGAAATGGTAAGTTCCAAATAAATGCAGGAATGATTGCTGTTAACGGTAAATGGATTAAATAAACCCAATAAGAAGCATCAGAGATGTACCGCATGCGTTCAGAATGATTACTACCATATCTAATAAAAAGACCTGTAATGCCAAATGTAAAAAGCCATACTATAATGGCATTTAAAAGCATTATTAATTCAGAACTCAAATATTGACTCATCATAGTCTTAGAATCCCAGTTTTGGGTAATTATACCTTGTGTGGTTGCAATTAGTATAGCTAAAATTAAAGATGTCCAATCATAGCGCATCATGGTGTTCAAAAGAGGTTTTGATTTAAATAAAATCCAGCCAGTTATATAGAAAAAAAAGTAAAAAAGAAATGTGTTTAAATCTGGTGATAGATAAACAGATGCTTCTACCATTGAAGTTCCCATAAATAGATATATAATAAACGTTATCCCAGAAAAAAACAAAATACGTAATATTGGTTTCTGAATTAACCAATTGAAGGCACTCGTTATTCTATTCGTAAACGTGTTTGATTTTTTTAGCAATAATGCTAATGTGGCAGCAGCAATTGTTATGAGTAGCAAATAATAAAGAAACCATAAATGAAATGTCGATGTAGGCAAAAAATCAGAAAGCGTTGATAATGATTCCATGGCTTTTCCAAAAGGATTAATATTTTCAGAAAAAACGGCTTCTGTATAACCAAATGTAAATATAATTGTTGGCCACAGTATAAATAGAAAAACGATAAACGGATAACCTATTCGAGATATTCTATTTTTTATCATTCCAAAAGGCTTTCTTTCATAAAATAACATAGAACCAAAAAATCCTGCAACTAGGAAAAAAACAGACATTCTAAAAAAATGTATTAAGAAAACAATAGAGTCAGTTGCCATATTTGTAGACTCAGGGTCTTTTAATGACCAAGTATTTCCATGATTTGTAACATTATAGGTAAGAGCAGAATGCAAAACTAATCCCAATAACATCATTATGGCTCTTAATGAGTCTAATGCGTGTATGCGTTCAGTTTTGGTTGATTTTCGTTTCAATTATTAATGTTAAATCAGAAGCAATGAATTATAAATATGGATTTCGGTAGTTTATACTATTCAATTCTTTTTAAGATTAATCGAATTTGTCCCATATGATTTGCTTGATGTTCCATGACATGATACCAAGCCCAATAGTTATTCATATGACTTCCACTTACCATAGATTCTAGCCATTTATCATCTTTTGTTTTCAATAATCTTAAGGTCTCTTTTCTTACATCATCCCATATATCGAGATAATATTTTATTGGCATATTTTTAATGACTTCTTGAGCTTTTTCTCCCAAATTTAATGCGACTTCCCACCTCGCTTTTTCTTCTTTATTAAACCCTCTATTTTCAAACGTATAAACTTGGTAGTACCTTTCGGTAGCTGCTAAATGAAGAATAAGAGATCCGATTCTATTAGCTTTTTCATCTAATAGGAAATCAGTTTCACCATCTGTTAAATTTGTTACGCTATTAGTAACTCTTCTTTTCAAATCTTCTAACATAGAAACTGTAGTTCCAATTTGTGGCGAATAACCTTGAGGTGATTCAATTATATTCTGCCCATTTAATGAGAAAACATTTAATAAAACAAGCGTTACTGATAGTTTAAGAATGTGGATAATAGAATACTTCATTTTTTTTAAATTTTAATTGCTTACAACATTGTTAGTCTTTGGTTATTTTAATTTTTTTTTTTGGATTTCAAATATTTCACGATGTAGTTAATGTGCTTTTTAGTGACAATTTTTCTTTTATTGCACAAGCTGTCTTAGTGATGGCTAAACCGCCTTTACCAGTACATTTATTACAAGTAGGCATTTGTTTACTAACTGATGATACAGTCTCAATGACTTCATTTAAAGGTATAAGTGCATTATAACCAGCACAAGCCATAGTTGCTGATGACAATGCATTAACTGCTGCACTTACATTTTTTCCTAAACATGGTGCCTCAACACGATCTGCTATTGGGTCGCAAATTAATCCAATCATATTCTGAATGGCCATGGAAGCTGCGTCAATGCCTTGTTTAGCTCTACCACCAAACAATTGCACTATTCCAGCTGCTGCCATTCCAGCTGATGCACCACATTCAACTTGGCAACCATGTTCCTCAGCAGAAAAACCAGGACCTTGAGCAAAATAAACGCCAACAATTCCTGTTGCAAAATAAGCTTGAATCAATTCATCATGAGAGGCGTTTATGTCATCAGCAACTGCTCTCAATACACCTCCTGCAACACCACAAGAACCAGCTGTTGGGTTTGCAACAACAACTTCCATAGCGCTTTTAGATTCCATAATAGCTGATACATTAGCTATGATTTTATTGACAATAGAATTTTCTAGGATTTTCCTTTTCTTTTGAGCATTATCAATTAAATGTGATTGTTGAGGTAAAATTCGGTCTTCATAATTGGTGCCTGCTAAGCCTGTTTTAATACTATTTTCTATAATTTCAACTAGGCTTTTCATTTTATCAATGACTAGATAATTGTCTAATCCACTCTGGCTTTTTTCATATGGTAAACCAAGAGCTCCTAGGTCAAGATTTTCCTGTTCTGCATATTCTAAAAGAGAGGCTATAGTTGTAAAAAGTAATTCAGATTCATTTCCTGAAATAATTGGTAATACTGGTTTTATAATTATTATTTCATCAAAAGGTATGGTATCATTCAATTTAATAATGACTTCTTTTGAAATTTCCTTTGAGAATTTAATGTTTATTAAACGCTTGTCAATATTAAAAGACTCTGAAATGGATTTGTTTTCTGTAAATAATAATGAAACGTCTTTTAAAAGAATGTCTTTAGGAACACCCTTTAGAAGTAATTCATAATACCCTCCATTAATGCTTACTTTAAAACCATCTATGTCTTGAATTTCAAAAGAGCCACCTCCAATTGATATGGCTGTGACTTGCGTTTGTTTTCCATGAGCTCCTTCTAATGCTAACCTAAATGTGTTTACATGGTTGGTTTTAAAGGTATTTATTTCATAAAGGATTGATATTCCTTTTTCTTTAGCTATTTGTTCCGTATTCTTTATTTGATCATCAGTCATGTCTATTCCTAATAATCCACCTTCAATACCAATTGTGGTGCCTTGATCTCTATAGTTAGGTGCCCAAGCGCCATCTTTGTCAAAATCAATAATAGCTTTTGTTAGAGGTTCATTTAAAATATCCAAGCATATTTTAGCTGCGCGCCATGATGCGGCTGTATGAGAACTAGACGGGCCTCTCATAATTGGTCCAATGACATCATTAAAAATCCCTGGTCTATTTTTCATAATTCTTGTTGTAAATAAATGATAATAACACTTTTAAAATTCAATAAAACTTGATTAATAAATAAAATTAGTAGCGTTGATTACTAAAACCCCTAATAGTTGTTCTACTTCAAATAGTTTAAGATATTTAACTAATACGACCTCAAATTCCTGTTTGCCTATTAATTAGTTTTTAATAATAATGGCTAACATGTTCGTAAATGATTAGTTGCGTTGCGTACTAAGTTAACAAAAAGAAAGAAACCCATTGTTCAGCAGTTAGGATTTTCCAAAATAAAAATCAGATACAATGAAATAAGCACGTTGTGGTGATCTGGCTTTTCATTCTTAAAAATTCAAAAGTAAGAAGTATAAAGTGGTGCTACAAATTGCCGCAATTGGTAAAGTTAAGAGCCACGATAATAGGATGTTTCTTATCACTTTTAAGTCAGCCTTTTTTGTAACGGTTCCTATTCCAAAAATAGAGCCTACAGATACGTGAGTTGTTGATACAGGTAATCCATGAATACTAGCTGTGGTAACTAATAATCCAGTAACTAAATTTGCAGTAAACCCTTGACCACTATTCATAGGAGTGATTTTTTTACTTATCATTTCTCCTGCTTTTTTTGCGTTTAATAAGCCTCCAATTGCCATGGCTAATGCAACAGCAATCATTCCCCATTTAATGTCTAGTGCATTAATGACTATAAGTAGTCCAACAATTTTTGGAGTATCATTTAATCCTCTTGCAAAACTCACAATTCCAGCACTTAAAAAATGAGCAAAATCAAGCATTTTTTGCGAATTTATACCAATGAAATTTCCTTTATAAATTTCAATACATTCGTTTTCGTTCAATACTCGGATAGTCTTGGAAGATAGAGTTTCAACAGTTATGTATTTGTTACTATGGGCCATTTTAACGAGGGGAATTTTTTCAGTTCCAACGCATAAACAGGTCTCTTTGGTAACACCTAGTAGTTTTCGTATTTCTCGGGAAAATAAGATAAGCTAAGAAACTAGCTACCGCTGCCAAACAAAGTCGCGACGCCTTTAAAATTATCATTTGCACCATTACTATATGCGAGAAAACAAGCTGCTAAAAAAAGGAGAAATAAAATCATTAAGTTGTGTTAAAAATCTTTGATTGAATACTTTTAATAGTCGAAGTGAAAGCGTATAAATTACAATGAAAATATTTTAGGATGGGTTACGCTTTTGTAAAACGTTTTTATATTTTTTGTTGTGTAAAAATCCGCAAGGATTTTCTGTTGTAAACCGAAGATAGTAAAAGCACGAGTAATTTTATATAGGAAATTGAGACGTAACAACACAAGCAACTAACTTTGTTTAAGCTAAAACAGCAATTTTTTATATATAAAATCGTCTTAGTTATTCGTTCTTTTCTCAAATTTTATTTTTCTAACTCCGTGGTTTGTATCCCATTGTTTAACTTCTATAAAACCAAATTTCTCATATAGTTTAGTAGCTGGTCCATTGTTTAGCCCAGTTTCAACGACGAATAATTTTGAATCAAATGTATCTAAAACAAATTTCATTAACTTATTTGCTATTCCTTGTCTGAAAAAGAGTGGATTCACGACTAAGCTTCTTATATGTGTGGAGCCATTATTCTGTTTAATTTCAATCACGCCAACTATTTCTTCATTTTTCAAGTAACCGAAAAAATCTGTACTACTTTTTACATAATTTTCAAGAGGTCTTTTTAAAGGAGGAAAGTCGGTGGCATTTAAAATTTTTGCTTCTACTTTATATGATGCTTGAAAAACCAAACGTATTTTTTTAGATATTTCTATCTCATTATTTTGGAGTTTCTCTATCATTTTTCAACAGGTTATTTTAATTAAGTACAACGTGTTATATGCAAACAAATATATAAAATCACTTCTATTTTAAAGGGTTAACAGGGCTTTACGCCTATGGTAATAGTTACTTAGATAGGTTGATGAATTTAATACTATCTCCAACCGAAAGGCGCCAAATATCAACTAAACCTGCATTAACTTCTAAAACGTATTTGGCAGATGCATTTGAGGGTAAAGAAGATTCATCAAAGGGTTTCGCATTCTTTTGAAAACTAACTATCTTACTATTAGCGTTTATGTAAATAAGGTCCAAAGGAATTTTTGTGTTCTTCATATAAAAGAAACGCTCGGTTTCATCATCAAAAACAAAAAGCATCCCCTGGTTGTTTTCCATAGAGTTTCTATACATCAATCCCGTTTGGATATCAAAATCCGTATCTGCAATTTCAATGTTTAAAGACACTTTTGTAGAATCTGAAGCATTGAAAACGGTAAGTTCACCTTCTTTGGTAAAAGTGACTTCAGTTTGCTTAATCACTTTTTTCTTCTCCTTACAGCTAATAAAAAACAAACTAAAGGATAAAGTGGTTAGCAAGGTTAACCGTTTGAATAACATTTTATTTAGTCGCAGTTTTGGATTTGTAAACAAACATAAAATAGAATCCTATTAAAACAAAAGGAATACTTAACCATTGCCCAGTATTTAAACTAAACCAATTAATATATTCGTCACCTTGCGGTTCTTTAGTGAATTCTATAAAGAAACGAATCGTCCAAAGGAGCACTAAAAACAAGCCGAATAAAAACCCTGGTTGATCTTTTTTTGTGGTTTTTGAATAAAAATACCATAAAATTAAAAACACAAAAATATAGAAAAACGACTCATAAAGTTGTGATGGATGTCTATAAGGAACAGCATCTAACAAATTTTGAAATTGCGGATTTTCCGTTACCGCATTATAAGCTTTTTGAACATCTTTAATGCCAGTACGTTGTACAATTTCACTTTTATAATATTGGTCTTGAATAAAACGAACTCCTAGAGGAAAATCTCCAGACGCTTTTCCAATAATTTCTGAATTAATAAA
Organism: uncultured Algibacter sp.; assembly: GCF_963976535.1. NCBI lineage: Bacteria > Pseudomonadati > Bacteroidota > Flavobacteriia > Flavobacteriales > Flavobacteriaceae > Algibacter > uncultured Algibacter sp. The sequence continues at coordinate 50,414 of NZ_CAXBLF010000015.1, forward strand.
GTTGCCTATTCTAATAAAAATTGCTCCTGAAGCCACAGGAATAACTACTCTATCTAAAATCCAAAGTATAGATTTGTACTTATATTTTCTTCTGTAAAGATACATACCAATGATAATACCAATGGCAGCACCATGACTCGCAAGCCCTTGAAAACCTGTAAATTCTAATTTTGGATTTGTGCGAATTGGAAGAAAAATACTTAGAAAATCTTCACCAATTAATTCAGATTGATAAAACAACACATGCCCTAGTCTTGCCCCAAGCATGGTAGCTAAAACGGTATATATAAATAACGGATCTAAATAATCTATAGAAATTTTTTCTTTAGTAAAAATGCGTTTCATAATATACCAACCCAATATAAAGGCAACCACCCACATCATGCTATAAAAGTGAAGTTTAAAAAAGCCAATGTCTATTCCTGTTATCGGGTTCCAGTCAAATTTTAATAGTTGCATAGGTTTAGTTTTAGAGCGTAAATATAAAGGTTTACAATGGCTTTAATGTTAAAATTTATTTAAGAAGTTTCAAGATTTCTACCTCAAAAATAATATTAGATTTCCCTGGAATGCCTCTTGTTCCAGCTTCACCATAAGCTAAATGGTACGGGATAAATAAAGTGGCTTTGTCGCCAACACTTAATTGTTGCAATCCTTCTTTAAACCCTGGAATCATTCGTGCATCTGGACCAATATCAGCAGTAATAGGTCCATATTTATTGGCTGCTTTACGTTTTTTATTAACAACATCTTGTGCTTTTGCAACTTCTAATTTACTTGTTTCTAGTAATTTCCCGCTTTCAAAATACACAGTATAATGAGTTGATACTTGAGCTTCATTAGATAATTTTTCACCTGAGCCTTTTTCAGAAATAAAATATTTTAAGCCAGAATCTAATGTTGTTGCTTTTGCTCTTTGCGTTTCAAATTTTTCTTTAGTGGCTTTTAAAATAGCCTCAGCTTTAGCCTTTTTTTCTTTTTTAAGACGTTCATCTTTCACAAAATGATTATAAAAAATTTTAGGAGCATCAAACGATTTTGCTGATTTACCTTTTCTAATAATATTCAATTCTTCTATAATAACATCTTGAAGGGGTCTGTTTTTATCACCAACTTTCACATTTGAAATAGAATCCTGAACGTTTAATCCTAATACCAATTCTCCAAATACATTATAAACTCCATCTAGATGAGGTTTAGGGATTTCAGTAATAAAAAACTGACTTCCATTACCGTTTGGGCCAGAATGAGCCATAGATAGAATGCCAGGTTTGTCGTGTTTTAAGTCGGGGTGAAACTCATCCCTAAATTTATAACCGGGGTTTCCTTGTCCAGTGCCAATTGGGTCGCCGCCTTGAATCATGAAGCCATCCATAACCCTATGGAAAATAGTGCCATTGTAAAATTTCTTCTTTTTATATTTACTATCAACCATAGTATTGGTGCCCTCTGCTAGCGATACAAAGTTAGCTACCGTTATGGGTGCTTTGTCTTCTGCTAATTTAGCAAGCATAATACCTTTACTGGTTATGATTTCTGCATAAATTCCATCTTCTAAGTCTGGGTATTGTACTTTGCAAGATGTTAAATTTATAAAATGCACAAGTACTAAAACTTTAATAGCGTTTTTAAGTAGCGTCATTTTTAATTCGTTTGATTTTGGGCAATTGAATTTACGGTTACTTCACAAATTAGAGGTGTGTTACGACCTATTTTGTTATCGTCTCCGTAATAGCCATAGGCTTTTTGAGATGGAAATAAAAACGTTACAGTTTCTCCTGTTTTCATAAGCTTTAAACCTTCACGTAAGCCTGTAAACAATTCTTGTTTATCCATGGCGTAGGTTTGCGTTTTTATAACTTCTCTAGAGTATATAACGCTGCCATTTAGGTTTTTAACATTGTAATTATAATTCACAATATCACCAAAACTGGGTGTTTTTAAGGTGTCAATTTCAATCTTATTATTGTAGTAATACCAAAAGCCATTTTCTGAGGCAATGTAATCAATCTCTTGTTGCTTCATTAAGTTTTCAATGAACGCTTTTTCATTAGCATTAAGTTTTTTATTTCGTTCTATAGAAGCATCAATAAAAGAACCCGTTTTTACTGAAACTGGGCGTCTGGCTTCGGGTGTTTTACAACCAAATACTAGCAAAAGTATGGCTATGGTGAGTAATTTATTCATCATTTAGGGCTTTATTATAACTAGGCAATATACTAATAAATTTTTCAACGGTATCGTTTAACGATAGGTGACTTTTGCCGCCAGCGGCATTAATATGGCCTCCGCCTTCAAAATGTGCTCTAGATAATTCATTAACAGAAAAATCACCTTTTGAACGCAATGAAATTTTTATAATACCTTCTTTTTTGTCTTCTATAAAAATTGCAGCAAGTACAATCCCATCTAGAGATAAGCCATAATTTACGACGCCTTCAGTATCGCCTTTTTTATAGTTATACTTTTGTAGTTCATTCTGTGAAAGCGTTATATAGGCTGTGCGAGATTCAGGAATTACTCTTAAATTCGTTAATGCACATCCTAAAAGTTGCAAACGTTCATAGTTATTTGAGTCATATATATTGTTGTGAATCTCACTGTTATCAGCGCCTTTTTCAATAAGTTTGGCTACAATTTTATGCGTTGTGCTTGTTGTTGATCGGAACCTGAAAGAGCCAGTGTCGGTCATAATACCAACATACAAACAAGTAGCAATATTGCTGTCAATGGCATTGGAATCTCCTAACATATCTATGAAATGATATACCATTTCACAGGTAGAACTCATGTTTACATCACTAAACATATAGGTTGCATAATCATCTGGTGCTTGATGATGATCTATCATTATTTTTAAGGCACTACTTTCTGTCAGAACCGTTTCCATGTTACCAGTTCTATGAAACGCATTAAAATCTAATGTAAAAATAACGTCTGCTTCTTTGATTAAAGTATTACACTCCTTGGTTTGAATATCGTGTTTTAAAATAGTATCATTCCCAGGCAACCATTTTAAAAATGAAGGATAATCATTCGGAACTATAACATGAACATTATGATTACCTTTTATTAAATAATGAAATAGCCCTAAAGTAGAACCAATGGCATCACCATCTGGGTTTTTATGGGGTACAATTACTATCTTTTTTTTAGTATATAAAAGCTGCTTTATGCTTGTGATGTCTTGTTTATTCATAGTTGACGAAGATACAATTTTTTTAAAATGAACTCATTTAATCTTTTTGTGTTTAAGCGATAATTAGGAATTTTGAAGTTAAATGAAGACTTTTTGTAATTGCATAGCATCGCTACGGATTTATAAAAAGGGAAGATTTACCTTTAAAAGGACAATTTTTTAGCAAATAGAAAAAGTTTGAATGAGTTCAAATTGAACTATTGCAATTCAATAGAAATAGATTACTTTTGCACGCACATAAAACAAAAAATAATGGCAACAAATAGAACATTTACAATGCTTAAACCAGATGCTGTTGAGAAAGGACACATTGGGTCAATATTAGAAAAAATTTCAGCTTCAGGATTTAGAATTGTAGCTTTGAAATTAACACAAATGACAACGGCAGATGCGCAAGCATTTTATGCAATACATAACGAGCGTCCTTTTTTTGCTGATTTAGTAGAATACATGACTCGCGGACCAATTGTGGCGGCTATTTTAGAAAAAGAAAATGCAGTAGACGATTTTAGAACTTTAATTGGTGCTACAAATCCTGCTGATGCTGCAGAAGGGACTATTCGTAAGTTATACGCTGCTTCAATTGGTGAAAATGCAGTACATGGTAGTGATAGTAATGATAATGCAGCTATTGAAGGCGCATTTCATTTTTCAGGAAGAGAGCTGTTTTAATTGAATAAAATTTCTTAGAGGCTATGCCAATGAGTTTCATTTTGAAATGTGTTATTCTCATGAGTACGGGGGCAAGAAACTATTAAACAAAAAAATCCCGCTATAATTGCGGGATTTTTGTTTTAAAAAGTACTGTATATTTTACTAAACTACTTTTACGTTTACGGCATTTAAGCCTTTTCTTCCTTCTTCTAAATCAAATTCGACGATGTCGCCTTCACGAATTTCGTCGATTAATCCAGAAATGTGAACAAAATGTTCTGTGTTTGAACCTTCTTCAGTTATAAACCCGAATCCTTTTGAATCGTTGAAGAATTTTACTGTTCCTTTACTCATTGTATTAAATTTTAATTATTATAAATTCAAGAATGCAAAGTCTATGCCAAAAAAATAGAACCAAAAAGTTATTGCCATTGTTGTCAGGTTGAGCGCAGTCGAAACCTATTTAGATTTATTAGTAAGACAAAACATTTCGACTGCGCTCAATAGGACAACTGAAAACTTTTTAGATTCTATTTTTATAATGATATATAGATGGTTGAAACTCTCTTCCTTTGAAGAAAATAAAATAGGACACAAAAAAAAAGCCTATCAAATAAATGATAAGCTTTAAGTTGTAATTGTTAAGAGTATATCGTTAGATTACTTTTACGTTTACGGCGTTTAATCCTTTTTTACCTTCTTGTAAATCGAATTCTACTGCATCACCTTCACGAATTTCATCGATTAATCCAGAAATGTGTACGAAATGTTCTTTGTTGTTGTCATCTTCAGTAATGAATCCAAATCCTTTAGAATCATTGAAAAATTTTACGGTACCTTTACTCATTGTATTTGTATTATGATAATTAATATATGTCGCAAATATACTGCAATTAATTTAGAAAACATAAAAAACAAAAAAAGCCTATCAAATAAATGATAAGCTTTAAGTTGTAATTGTTAAATAGTATATCGTTAGACTACTTTTACGTTTACTGCATTTAATCCTTTTCTACCTTCTTGTAGATCGAATTCTACAACATCCCCTTCACGAATTTCATCGATTAATCCTGAAATGTGTACGAAATGTTCATTGTTGTTGTCATCCTCAGTTATGAATCCAAATCCTTTAGAATCATTGAAAAATTTTACGGTACCTTTACTCATTGTATTTGTATTATAATAAATTAAGTGGCAAAGATAAAACAAAAAACAATATTTTTTATTTTTTTTGATAAATTTTTATAATAATATTAGTGTCTAATTATCTTAGAATCAGTTTTTTAATAATTATTTTACCTAATTCTTCATTAAGCATATTAATTATTTTTTCTTTTCCGTAGCTTAATTCTTCTCTTAATACACTTGAACTTAATTGTACATATAATGTTTCGCGTTCTAAATTTACTGAAGTGGTGTAGTTATTAACGCCATTACCCAAAAGTTTTGCCCAAGCATCCACCACGTTAACTTTGTTTAAGCCTTTTTCAAGTTTATTGGTTTCTACAAACTCTTTTAAAGCGTCACTAATACTCAGATGTTCGTTGTTGCGTTTTGCCATGGTAAGGTAAAATTATATATTTTCTTTAAAAGTATTAAAATAAGTCCAAGTTGAAACAAAAATTATTTGGGCGTTCCACTCCCGATAACTATCGGGAGGTCGGGCTATCCGTTACAAGTCCTCGTGCCTGCGGGCTTTTCACTGCTATCACTAACGCAATTATTTGCTATCTTAATTTTTTAAATTTAAACTTGTTTTGTTTTTGGAAAGTGTCTAGTATAACTTAAGTTAGCTTTTAGTAATAAAGTTTTAAATTTAAGTATATAAACAGAAAGAACAAAAAGAGAAGATTAAGGTTATTTCGTATACTGAGACTAGATCTCGTTTTTCTTGAAAACCCCCTCTCTTTTCTATGTTGTGCTTTCGTTATTGTTTTTCAAGTTCAAAGGTAAATTAATTTTCCATTGATTCTAACTCGGCATTAAGAAAGGTTAAAACATTTTTAGTTTCTTCTAAATTTCTAATTAGAATAGCACCTATTATATTGCGTTGAACTTTAACCGATTTCACCATAGCTAAATAGATTATATCATCCACTAATGCATTATAATTATGGGGTGATATTGGGACACTAAACGGGTTATTCGAGTCGAATTTATTTAGTTCATAACTAAATAGTTGGTCAACTTGAGTTTGTCGATTTGTTTGAAAGGATTCAAAGTATTCCATTTCTTCCAATAAATTTTTTTGTGAAATTTCAAACAGTTCTACGATACTATTTCTTAAAAAATCGGATGAAATGATTTTATATCCTACATTTTTTAAACCTTCGTATCCAGCTGTAGACAATGAAAGGTTTGTTCCTGGTAAGCGCGCATTATGGAAATGAATATTCAAGGAATCATTGTATTCAGCTTTTTCGTGTAGTATACTAATAATAATATCGCTGGACCTATTCCAATTCACTCGTCTTAGAGAATCCTGAAGCATTTCACTATAATTGTTTTCTAAAGACTTTTTAAGCTCAACCAACACTTTTTTTTCTAACGCTTTCTCTTTTATCGATTCATTCCAATTATTAATTGAAAGCGCAATTAATATTCCAATCACCACAAGAACAATTTCTCCAATGGCATACTTTAAATACTTACCAGTTTTGTTTTTCTCCATAAGGTCGTATCGTATTTTTCTAAAGAATTTTATCATTGGTTAGCGGTTGAGTTTAATGAAGCACAACGTGTTCGTGTATGGTTTCGTTGCGTGAATTTAGCCATAAACTTTGCAAATACAAACTCAACATTGGAAAATCAGATGTTTTTCCGAATAGACTAGAAGCGAGCAATGAACTTTACACGTTGTGCCTGTTGCACAACGCCCTGCTAAATATACAGAAATTTCGTATATTTAGTAATGCAAGGCACAAAAATATTTCAAGAAAAGTTGTTTAATAATTTTCAGTTAAGCAATCGCGTTCCGCGAGACAATTTTTACCGCAGATTATCATCGGTTTTAGATTTAGAATTCCTTCGTAAAGAGACAAAAACCTATTATGGCAGTTGTGGTCAAAAAAGTTTGGACCCTATTGTTTTCTTTAAATTCTGTTTGGTGGGTTATTTAGAGAATATCACAAGCGATCGTAAATTAGTAGCACATTGTAATATGCGGATGGACCTTCTCTATTTCATAGGTTACGATATCGATGAGGAACTGCCCTGGCACTCGACAATAAGCAGAACCCGTCAATTATATCCAGAGTCCATTTTTGAAGAACTTTTTGCACATGTTTTCAACATGTGTGTATCTATGGGTATGGTAAGTGGCCATACCCAAGTTATAGACTCTGCACCTGTCAAGGCAAACGCATCTATGGACAGCCTTGAGCTCAAAGTTCCGGAAGCAGATCTGGAATTTCATTTAAGACAGTTACGCCATATTAGCAATAGGGATAAGGCAGTTCCATTACGCTCTGCAAAGCTTAATAAAGCACTCAAATCTCAACAGACCCTATCAGCGACCAGTGAAGAATTACAAGCGATAAAAAGTAGAAATAAAAAATGGTCAAAAGATCAGAACCATCGCCCTGGTGCAGGCAATAAAGGCGCACGTTATACCAGTAATAAAACCCATTACAGCCCTACAGATCCCGATGCTCGGATTAGTGTAAAACCGGGCAAGGCAAGAAAGCTAAATTATCTAAGTCAATTAACTGTAGATTCTGCGCACCATGTTGTAAGTGATATTAAGGGCTACCATGCAGATGGTAAGGATAGTCAGCATTTGCAGGATATTAAAAGCGTTTATGGGAATCGGGACTGGTCATGGATACCTGTGTAGCCGATACGGGTTTCAGTAGCGGCGGGAACTATGCTTTTTTAGAGGGACAGGGCATTGCGAGCTATATTCCACCACACGGCACCTACAAGGGCGGACCGGATGGTTTTGTCTATAATGAAAAGGATGATTGTTACATCTGTCCACAGGGTAAAGTTATTCCCTTCACCAAGGTGTTTTATGAGAAGAAGAACAATACAAAAAAGAAAGAATACTGCGCCCTGAAAAAGATATGTACAGACTGTCCGATACGCAGTACGTGCTTAGGGAAATCGGCACAGGAGAAGAAGTTCAGCGTTACCTATTACCGCCCCGAGTACGAGCGCAACATAGCCCGTGTGAACAGCAAAAAAGGGCGTTACATGAAGGGCAAGCGACAGAGTACGGTAGAACCAGTCTTTGGTACGCTCACCCAGTTTTTGGGCATGGGAAAAGTGAATACCTTGGGGCTAGGGCAGGCCAATAAGTGCATGCACCTTTCTGCCATAGCCTATAACCTGAAAAAATACTTAAAATTCATTAAAAACAGCCCCCAAAGCATAGCGGGCACTGAAAAAGGTTATCTTTTTCAACTAATATTTTTAAAATCGGGATTAAATTAACCTTTTGTTAATTTAATCCCGATTTTTTTATGGTGCTATTTGATTAAGTTCTTGTTTGTTAAAATAGCTTTATAGAGCGCGCTTTTTTTTGTGGAACTTATTATTAGTGTTTTTTTGTTCTAGACTGTTAACTTTAGGATTCTCTTTAGATTTACTGTAAATATCGTCATTGCTCCCTGCATTCTCATATTTTCTATGCCATAGGAACTGGCTCTACCATAGCCGTGAACATTTTTAAGCTCACCATTTTTAGCTTCTATTTTATACCTGTGCTTGGATTTCTCTTTATAGTAGTCCGTTTTTTGAAGGGATATCTGTTCTTTGTGGAGGTTAGATTTTATTGATACAGAGTACGTTTTTGTCTTTGCGTTAGGTGTATAACAGCCTTCCCTTAGCGGGCATACTCTACATTTTTGCACATCAAAATAATAGGTGTCCACTTGATTTATCCCACGATCTCTTTTACCTTGACGTGCCTTGCGTATAGACAGATGGCCTGCTGGACAAACAAACCTATCAGCATCCTTGTTATAATCAAATTTATCTTCATCCTTTCTAATACCTTGAGTAATTGTAGAGTTCAATCTAGTATTAAGTTAAGTTTATTATGACGTATTAAATTAAATTTAGTATCTTTGAATAAAAACAATGATACGATACACCATTAAATTAAGTCAAGAAGAAGTAAACGGGTTGATGGCAATAATCAACAAGGGCTCGCATACCACCCAGAAGTTCCGTGCCGCCTACATCTTATTGAACTGCGATGAGGGCGATCATTCCGAAAAGGTGACCAACGAACAGATCAGCAAGGTCCTCAAGGTGGGCATGCGCACCATAGACCGTGTAAAGAAGAAGTTCGTCGAGGAAGGTTTCGAGGCGGTTCTCGAACGCCGCCCAACCACTCGGGTCTATGAAAAGAAAATAGATGGCGATGTGGAGGCAAAACTGGTCCAGTTGTGTTGCAGCGAGCCGCCCCCGGGTTTTGCAAAATGGTCCTTGAGGTTGTTGGCCGACAAAATGGTCGAGTTGGAATATGTGCCGAGCATCTCCCATGTTTCCGTTGGGGAGGTCTTAAAAAAAACGAACTTAAGCCTTGGAAAGTAAAGGGCTGGGTGATACCGCCGAAAAGCAACGGCGAGTTCGTCGCGAACATGGAGCGGGTGCTGGATGTTTACAAAAGGCCCTATGATGTAAATAACCCGGTGGTCTGCATGGACGAGTCGCCGAAACAGTTGATCTCGGCGGGCCAGCTTTCCGTTCCGATGAGACCGGGGCAGGAAGCCCGGGTTGATTATGAGTACGTAAGGCACGGGATGGTCAATATATTCATGGCGAACGAACCGTTGAAAGGCAAACGTTCGGTAGAAGTGACGGAGCACAAAACAAAAAAAGACTGGGCGGAGTTCATCAAGAAATTGGCGGACGAGCAATATCCGGAAGCAAACAGGATAACACTTGTGATGGACAACTTCAGCACGCACGCAGCTTCCGCCTTTTATGAAACTTTCGAACCGGAAGAGGCCAAAAGGTTGTGGGACAGGTTTGAATTTGTGTTCACGCCCACAGTCCTCTGGACACGCTTTATAACCGGAGATGATTCTGCGTAAGGATTT
>NZ_CAXBLF010000016.1:0-57446 GCF_963976535.1 uncultured Algibacter sp.
AACCTCTGTGTAAAACTTAGTGTCCTTTGTGGTTAAGGACACTGAAATAATGAAGTATTAATAGATGTAACCACAGAGAGCACAAAGTAGCCACAAATACACTATGGAAAACAGAATGACAGAAAATGAGATAGCAACGAAAATTATTGGATGTGCCATTGATGTTCACAAAGTTTTGGGTCCAGGGTTGTTAGAAAGGGCCTATCAAGAATGTCTATATTATAAACTCAAAAAAGTTGGATTAAAAGTTGAAAAAGAAAAACCCATGCCATTAGTGTTTGAAGAAGTAAAATTGGAATGCGGATATAGAATAGACTTACTTGTAGAGAATAAAGTAGTCATTGAATTAAAAAGTGTTGAAGCATTAAATGATGTTCATTTGGCTCAAACCCTTACTTATATGAAATTAGGTAAATACAAATTAGGCTTGTTGATTAATTTCAATGTAACCCTATTAAAACAAGGGATAAAGCGAGTAATCAATGGAACTCTGTGAAAAAATTGATAAACTCTGAGGTGAAAAAATAACCACGGAGTTCACAAAGAATACACAGAGTACACAAGCCTAAATTGGTGTAACATTATTAAAAATAAAATATATAAACCCTGCGGCCTCTGTGTAAAACTTTGTGCCCTCTGTGGTTAAAGAAAATAAATTATGAATCTAAGTTATATCATATTAATCCCGTTAATTCCTTTCGCAGTATTCTTACTGTTAGGAATTTTTAATAAGAAAATTAAACCTAGTATTTCTGGATATATTGGTGTTTTAGGATTAACTACTTCGGCAATACTATCATTCTATACAGCATATAAATACTTTTTTGAAGTTGGAAAAGTAGATGGCGTTTATCAAATATTAGTTGAAAAAACAACTTGGATGAATTTTACAGATACCCTAAGTATTGATATGGGAATTCTAATTGATCCAATTTCTGTGATGATGCTTGTTGTGGTATCTATTGTGTCGCTCATGGTTCATATTTACAGCAGAGGTTATATGAAAGGGGATGATGGTTACACCAAATTTTTCGCTTTCTTGTCACTGTTCTCCTTCTCCATGTTTGGATTGGTGTTGGCAACAAACCTATTTCAGATTTATATTTTTTGGGAATTGGTTGGGGTGTCATCTTATTTATTAATAGGCTATTATTATAAAAAGCCATCAGCTGTATCAGCTGCAAAAAAAGCTTTTATTGTCACTCGTTTTGCCGATTTGGGTTTTTTAATTGGCATTCTCATTATTGGTTATTACACAGGGACTTATGATTTTGAAACCCTAAATAATCCTGAAGGGAGTGCAATCTTAAATTGGGCATCGACGTCCTTTATGGGTTTATCGGTTTTAACTTGGGCACTCATATTAATTTTTATTGGTGGTGCTGGTAAATCTGCTATGTTTCCATTACATATATGGTTACCAGACGCTATGGAGGGACCAACACCTGTTTCAGCTTTGATTCATGCTGCAACAATGGTAGTTGCTGGAGTGTATTTGGTGGCAAGGTTATTCCCCATGTTCTATTTTGTCGAACACGGATTTGTGCTCAATATTGTAGCCTACGTAGGTGCATTTTCAGCATTGTTTGCCGCCATTATTGCCATCACTCAAACTGATATAAAACGTGTATTGGCATTTTCTACCATGTCACAAATTGGCTATATGATGTTGGCACTGGGTGTTTCAGGTTATGATGGGCATCATGGCGTTGGTTATATGGCATCTATGTTTCATTTATTTACGCACGCTATGTTTAAAGCCTTATTATTTCTTGGAGCTGGTTCTGTAATACATGCGGTTCATAGCAATTATTTGAAAGATATGGGCGGTTTACGTAAGTATATGCCTATTACTAATATTACCTTTTTAGTTGCAGCACTGGCGATTTCAGGAGTCCCGCCATTTTCAGGATTTTTTAGTAAAGATGAAATTTTGGTTGCCGCTTTTGAGCATAATAGATTAATTTATTACGTAGGTGTTTTGGTTGCCGGACTTACTGCCTTCTATATTTTCAGAATTTATTTTGGCATATTTTGGGGCAAGGACAAAACCTACCAGCATAAACCTAAAGAGTCGCCTTTATCGATGACCGTTCCACTGTTGTTTTTGGCATTGATGAGCATTTTTGGTGGATTTATTCCATTTAGTGAGTTTATCACTCCCGATAAAATCGGTTTTGAATCGCAGATAGATTATCCTTTGGCAGCTATTGCAGTTACCGTTGGATTAATTGGGGTATTTCTGGCCTGGATATTCTATAAAAAAGAAAATAGTCTATCTGATACTTATGCAAAGGCCTTTGGTCCTTTTTATAAGTGGGCAAGTGATAAGTTTTACCTTGATGAAATTTACCTTTTTGTCACTAAAAAAATATTAATTAAACGAATATCTGCACCAATAGCAAAATTTGATAAGAAGTATGTTGATGGCACCATGGAAGGTATTGGAAACAAAACAGTATCAGCATCAGAAAAAATTAAAGGCATGCAATCGGGTAAAGTACAAGATTACGCATTTGCATTTATTGCAGGCGTAGTTGTAATAGCCTTGGTGTTTATTTATTTATGGAAGTAAAAATGAAATATATTAAAACAATACACTTTGTGCCTTCTCTGTGAACTCTGTGGTTTTTTAACCACAAAGAACACAAAATTTTTCACAGAGAACATAACGAAATCTAAGCACTTTGGTTTTTGTTATTTAAAAATTGGAATTTAAAAAGATATGGATATTTTAACACTTTTTATAACGGTACCAATACTGACCATTTTGGTTTTAGTTTTCACTAAAGGCTTAAAACAGGCACGTATTGTTTCAATGGTTGGGAGTATCATTCAATTTGGAATGGCCATAAACCTGGTTTTCGCTTATTTTGAAGAAAGGGCTATCAATAGTGATGTGATGGTATTTACCAAAGATGTAGTTTGGTACAAGGAGTTCAATATTCATTACAATATAGGTGTTGATGGCATTTCGGTGGCATTATTACTACTTACGTCAATAGTTGTATTGGCGGGCGTTTTTATATCCTGGAAAATGAAAGAGTTGCCTAAAGAATTTTTTATCGCCCTTATAGTACTTTCCATAGGTGTTTACGGGTTCTTTATTTCTTTGGATTTGTTTACCTTATTTGTGTTTTTTGAAATTGCCGTAATACCAATGTATCTGTTGATTGGCATTTGGGGTTCCGGCCCAAAAGAATATTCGGCCATGAAATTAACCTTGATGTTAATGGGAGCATCCGCTGTTTTATTGGTTGGGATTTTAGGAATTTACTTCCACTCAAATGCAGATGGTGGTGCCTTGACGTTTAATATATTGGAAATCGCCAAAGTGAATATCCCTCTCGAAGCACAAAAACTGTTTTTCCCGTTAACCTTTATTGGTTTTGCGGTTATAGGCGCATTGTTCCCTTTTCATACCTGGTCGCCTGATGGTCATGCATCAGCACCAACGGCAGTATCTATGTTACATGCTGGTGTATTAATGAAATTAGGAATTTACGGCATATTTAGGGTCGCCATGTTTTTATTGCCCGAAGGCGCTCTACATTGGTCTTGGTTCTTTATTATACTTGCTGCTGTGGGTGTTATTTATGGTGCTTTTGCCGCCATAAAGCAAACCGATTTAAAATATATCAACGCATACTCGTCTGTTAGCCACATGGGTATGGCGTTATTTGCCCTTTTAATGTTAAATAAAACCGCATGGAACGGTGCCATTTTACAATCGCTTTCCCACGGATTTATGACAGCCCTATTCTTTGCGTTGATAGGTATGATTTACGGCAGGACGCATACTAGGGATATTTACAAATTGGGTGGTCTGTTAAAAGTGATTCCGTTTATTTCGGCCATTTATGTTATTGCCGGTTTATCGTCATTGGGCTTACCCGGATTTAGTGGTTTTATTGCCGAAATGAACATTTTTGTAGGGGCTTTTCAGCATGAAGACCTATTCTATAGAATTGCAACAATTATTGTTGTTTCTGCCATTGTAGTTACTGCGGTTTATATTTTAAGAGCTGCTGGAATAATGCTAATGGGACCTGTGAAAAACAATGATTATTTAAGCTTGGAAAAGGCAACTTGGTACGAGAAAACAGGTGTTTTATTATTGTTGGTTCCTATTGTGGGAATGGGTGTTGCACCGCTTTGGTTGAGCGATATGATTTGGGAAAGTTTACAACCTTTTATGCAAGGTGTTTTATAAGCCCCTTAATTCACAAATAGGAAATAAAAGCAAAGAAGAAACGGAAATAATGAAAAAAATAACCACAGAGTTCACAAAGGTTTTACACAAAGTTTCACAGAGGCAATGCTTTGTGCGCTTTGTGCCTTCTCCGTGAACTCCGTGGTTAAAAAATAAATAGAAAATAATGAATTTTAGTAATTTTTTATTGATGAAACAAGAAATTTTGCTTTTAGCAATTATACTGATATTGCTAATAAGTGAAATTTTTATTCATAAAGACAAGAAAAGTAGTATTATACATTTGGCAATATTTCTTTTTGGAATTCATACAGCAATTGGCTTTTTTGCAATAGAAGAAAGCAGTTTGTTTGGAGGCATGTTCAGAACAAATAATATGATTCATTTCTTTAAAAATATTTTGAATGTTGGGGTCTTAATTTTATTATTACAATCGGCTGATTGGCTCAAAGAAAAAATATTCAATGAAAACAGAGGTAGTGAATTCTTTATACTATTATTCTCTTCATTATTAGGAATGTATTTTATGATTTCATCAGGTGATTTTTTAATGTTTTATTTAGGATTAGAATTATCTACACTTCCTGTTGCGGCTTTAGCAGCGTTTGAAACCACAAAAAGAATCTCAAGCGAAGCAGGTATTAAACTCATATTGTCTGCTGCATTAGCGTCTGGAGTATCATTATTTGGTATTTCTATGTTGTATGCAACCTCTAGCTCTATTTATTTTTCTAACATAGCCGAAGTTATCACATCAAATAATTTAACCATATTTGGAATGCTACTATTCTTTGCTGGATTAGCGTTTAAAATATCATTAGTCCCTTTCCATTTCTGGACTGCTGATGTGTATGAAGGCGCTCCAATAAGTGTGGCTTCTTATTTGTCAGTCATTTCTAAAGGAGCAGCTGTTTTTATATTAATGATTTTATTATTTACAATTTTCAAACCCTTAATGCACATTTGGGAAAATGTTGTGTATATCATTGCTATTGCAACCATGTTTATGGGTAATTTATTTGCTTTAAGACAGCAGAACATGAAACGCTTTTTAGCGTTTTCATCCATCGCGCAAGCAGGATTTATTCTGTTAGGTTTAATGACGGGGAATCAATTGGGTGTAGCTACAATTGTATATTTTGTATTAGTGTATGTGTTTTCAAATTTAGCAGCTTTTGGAGTAGTACAGGCTATTTCATTACAAACAGGAAAAGAAAATATGGATGATTATGAGGGTTTATACCGAACCAATCCAAAGTTAAGCATGGTTATGATGTTGGCCTTATTTTCTTTAGCAGGAATTCCACCAGTTGCAGGGTTTTTTGGTAAGTTTTTCTTATTTACTGCAGCAGCAAGTAAAGGCTATTATCTATTGGTGTTTTTAGCTGTTGTAAACGTTACTATTTCATTATACTACTATCTCTTAGTAATTAGAGCTATGTTCTTGCGTAAAAGCGATACCGCTATTCCTTATTTTAAAAATAAACTGTATATGCGTTTAGGATTAATAATAACGGTAGTTGGTATTTTAGTGATAGGATTATACAGTCCGTTGTATGATTATATTTATGAACTAAGTAGTGTATTTGAATAAACACCAAAAATCAAATAACCTAGAAGTTTCGGGGCCAAATAACAAGTGCATAAGTAGGTAATCCACCGAATTGGAATTTAGGATTTGTAAATTGGAATTTATTTTTTAAGAAAAAATTATGGCTTTATCAGGAAAACATACATTTGGAAGTATAGGAGAAACAAGAGTCACTTTTGTAGAAAAAGGTGTAGATGAGAATAGGTGCGATTTTCTTAAAAGATTATTAGAGCATAATGGTCTTGAGGTTATTATTGATGAAGATAAAAGGAAAACCGAAGAAGAACCACAATTATACACAGTAGCAGTTACTAGTATGGTTTTTAATCCAACCATTTGGGTGTTTGAACGTAAGTTAAAAACTTTTGATGGGCATAAGGTTACCCAAGATTATTGGAATCAAAAAACCGAGAAAACACATCCTCAATATTGGAATAACGGAAAAAAATAACACTGTTATTGTAAGTCGATAGTTCAAGAATCAAGACCATTTTCAAAACAAAGAATATCTCAATCCTCTAAATCTTAGATATTATGAACGGCTTTTTTGTTGATTTCAAGGAGCTTACCTTATAACCCCACTAAGTCTATAAAATTTATAGGAATTAAAATATGCCATTCTAAAATTTAATTATATTTTTGCCATTCTTTTTTTAGAATTAAAAAAGTATAAAAAATTTAGATTAAAAATGGTTGATATTAATATTAAGATAACGGACAGAGAGGGTACACAGCATAACATACTCGCGCCAACAGATATGGCAATGAATCTAATGGAAGTTGTTAGATCTTATGAATTAGCACCAGAAGGCACCATTGGTGTTTGTGGAGGTATGGTTATGTGTGCGTCTTGCCAGTGTTATGTATTAAGTAATATCGATTTGCCAGAAATGAGTGACGATGAAGAGGCGATGCTATCTGAAGCCTTTGATGTAAAAGGTAATAGTCGTTTAGGTTGCCAAATACAAATGACGCCTCAAATGGAAGGACTTGCGGTAGAATTGGCTCCAGAAAGTTAAAATATACCTAAAATGCATTTACTTGTCACACTGAGCGCAGTCGAAGTGTCCTTTTAAAATTTATGTTTGGGCGTTACCTCGCTCATACCTACAAGGTTTCCAAAACCTTGCAGGATCGCTTAGGTCGGGCTTTCACTACTCGCTTCCTCCTACGTCGGCGAGCTCAAACATCCCGATAGCTATCGGGACGTTCAATCCCTAACGCGGGCATATTTGCTAGCTTTTGTAGTTACCACCAAACCAAAAACACTTTTTTCAATTCACCGTTTTTTAATTTTACCCAGCACAACGTCGAAAATTGCTGCTCAAAATAGTCTTGTACAATCGCTTTAAAATCAGTAAAATTTAGCCAATTTATATTGGTGTGCGGAAATACCAACCAATCTTTCTTCTGTGGGATGAAAAACTTACAGTCACTAAAATTATTTAACTCGTTTTCATTAACGTAAAAGCCAACAATACAAGCTGTATTTAGTGTTTTAAGTTGCATATTTTGTTTTAAAAAAGGCATAAACAATTGTGCTTTAAAATACACTTGCTGAGAAATGTCTTCCGATAGTAAGTTAAGTTCGTTTAAAAAGTTTTTGCATTCCGTGGAATGCAAAAGTGGTAGTTGCTTATCTTTAAGTTTAGTGAGTTTTTCTTTTAAAGAATCTTTTCTATTGGGACCAATAAAATGCTCAATTTCGGTTTCGCCAACCGAAGCATCGTATAAGTAGAATTTATAAATAATCTCTAAATGAATGGGTTTATTGCTTTTGAGAAGTAAACAATCTAGTTCGCCTAAAGTAATTTTGCCATCTTGAATTTGAATGTTTTCAGCTAAAATGGAAATGTTTTCTTGTTGTTCTAACTCAAACGAAACAAAACGTTCAACATATTTACCTAAACGTAATTTTTTATCAATAATAACATCAATTTTATCAGATTTTGAAATGATTTCAAATTGAGATAAATTAGAAACCGTATCACCTTTCCATAAACAAGGTGTGTTTAAAAAACCTTCATATCTTTTTTGGAGCATTTAATTTTTAAGAGTATTGCATTTTTATTCAGTCTTATAATCTACCAACTTAACAGGGCCTTCAAGTAAAGCCTTTACAATTTGTAGCGTGCCATCATCTTTAGTAGCAATTTGCCATTTTATCAATGAAATTTCTCCATTTTCAATTTCAATACCTGTAATACTTCGCGGGTGTACACAGCTTCCATCATTAAAAAAAGCAATATCGCCAGGTTCTGGAAAACGCGGTCGGTGGGTGTGCCCTACAATAGTTAGTAAGTTATTGTTTTCGGTAATCCACTTTTTGGTTCTTCGTTCAATTTTAATAAGTTCTTTGTAGTTTTTTGCAGGACTAGTAGGATCCGCAATTCCCATAACATTTAGCGGTTTCCATAAAACTCGAACCATAAATCGACTCCATTTCCAAAATAAATAATTCCACCAATCGGCTTGATGACCATGAGTTAAAAATAGTTCTTGACCAGTTTTAGAATGTTTCAAAACTACAGCTTCATGATATTTAAGATTACAAAACAACTCAACATTTTCGCCAATTTTTGGATCAAAATAAGTTGATAAATACTTTTCTACATATTTTGGATCGCGATACACCATATCATGATTTCCCCAAATCATATGTAAACGTTCCTGTTTATGAAATAGTTTCATAAGCATATACACATTTTTATGTGCATTTAAAATGGAATCAAACGAAAGGTTTTCCCATAATTCATCACCATCACCAAGTTCACAATAACTAAAGCCTCCATCATAATAATGCTTTAAGGCATGAAAATAAATATTTCGGTTATTGGCAAAGTCATCAGCGAAACTATTATCACCTCTATGACAATCACTAAATAGAACAAGCTTACTAGAGTCGTCAAAATTGACAATCTTAGCATTCTTGTAAGCGCGATCTAATCTGGTTTTTGAAGACATGAATAAACTTTCAACTAAAATAAGCAGAAATTAATCAATGTGATAATTGTCATTCAATTTTTTCAATAGCTATTCAAAGACCACATAGAATCATAAAAAAAATGCATGTCAAAGGAGAAACATTTTCTTAAATTTGTATAAATTATTTTATCCAGAACAATTCCGTCCGAATGCAATAACAAAATGAGGCTTAGCCACTTTAGAGACTATTTGAATGCGTTAAGACCAGTGACATCTAAGCCTGTTATTAGTAAATGGATATCATGAGTGCCTTCATAAGTAACAACACTTTCTAGGTTCATCATATGTCTCATGATAGAATATTCACCGCTAATTCCCATTCCGCCCAACATTTGTCTTGCGTCACGAGCAATTTTTAAAGCCATATCAACATTGTTACGCTTTGCCATAGAAATTTGTGCAGAAGTAGCTGTTCCATTTTCACGCATAACTCCTAAACGCCATGCTAGTAATTGTGCTTTTGTGATTTCAGTAATCATTTCAGCTAATTTCTTTTGCTGTAATTGAAACTGACCAATGGGTTTGCCGAATTGCATACGTTCTTTACTATATCTTAGAGCGGTATCATAACAATCCATAGCAGCTCCTATAGCGCCCCAAGCAATACCATAGCGTGCAGAATCTAAACACCCAAGTGGTGCACCTAAACCTGATTTATTAGGTAATAAGTTTTCTTTAGGGATTTTTACATTATCAAAAATAAGTTCGCCAGTAGCGGAAGCACGAAGAGACCATTTATTATGTGTTTCAGGGGTGGTAAAGCCTTCCATTCCACGTTCTGCAATAAGTCCATGAATACGTCCGCTTTCATCTTTAGCCCAAACTACAGCCACTTGAGCAAAAGGGGCATTGCTTATCCACATTTTAGCGCCGTTTAGTAAATAGTGGTCGCCTTTATCCTTAAAATTAGTAACCATGCCACTTGGGTTGCTACCGTGGTCTGGTTCTGTTAAACCAAAACAACCAATCCACTCACCACTTGCTAATTTTGGTAAATATTTTTGGCGTTGCTCCTCGTTTCCATATTTCCAAATGGGATACATAACCAAAGATGATTGAACCGAAGCTGTTGAGCGCACTCCAGAATCACCACGTTCAATCTCTTGCATAATTAAACCATAAGAAATTTGATCTAAGCCAGCACCGCCATATTCCATTGGTATATAAGGACCAAAAGCACCTATTTCTGCCAAACCACCAATAATTTGTTTTGGAAATTCTGCCTTTTGAGCATACTCTTCAATAATTGGAGAAATATCGCGTTTTACCCATTCGCGGGCAGCATCTCTAACTAATTTATGTTCTTCGGTGAGCAGTTCATCTAAGTTGTAATAATCTGGAGATTCGAATAAGTCAGGTTTCATAAAGATTAGGTTTTGATATGTTTTAAAACAAAATTATTAATAAAAACATTGTTTTTTTAATAATTCAATATTTTAATTGCTCAAATTTAATTAAAGCAACTGAATCATTCAGCATTTTAAAGGAGAAATTTATAGATTTAGAAATCTTGCAAGCAAACTATGAAAATGATGGACACCTTGTTCTCTAGTTGGAGAATATCGACCGGATTTATAGAATGACGAATTAACTCCCTTTTGAACATTTTCAACAATATCTTCGTCTTCTTTTTCTACCTTCTCCAAACCACTGCCTGCACCTTGTTCTAGTTTAGAAGCATCAAGAACATATGTTATAAATGAGACTTTAGTTTTGTTGAGCGCTATTGGTTGAACAATATTTAAAGATAAGCCCCAAGGATAAAAATTAAACATCATATTAGGAAATACCCAATAATAATAAGCTGCAACATTTTTGTCATAGTCTATATGGTTTTTTGGTAAATTAAAAGTATTAGTTGATTCGTCAGAGTATCCAATTTGAAGATTACAATATTGGTATGTTTCTGTTTTGTAACTACCATAATCTAATACAGCATCTAAATCGTTATGTACAAATGGCACATGAAATCCTTCTAAGTAATTATCACAATATAGAGCCCAATGCGCATTCACAATAAAGTCTTTATTTAAGCTTTCTGATAGCACAAAATTATCAAATGGAAGAAACCCTATGCGTTCATTCATTTTATCAATTACTTGTTGAAAATTGAACAATGGATTTAGCCCAACAAATAATAAGCTTCCCCATTTTAATAAAGGAAACTCATATAAATTATCACACG
The DNA here is from genome assembly GCF_963976535.1 of uncultured Algibacter sp. Lineage (NCBI taxonomy): Bacteria > Pseudomonadati > Bacteroidota > Flavobacteriia > Flavobacteriales > Flavobacteriaceae > Algibacter > uncultured Algibacter sp. The sequence continues at coordinate 10,975 of NZ_CAXBLF010000016.1, forward strand.
GTTTTGGGAAATCAAGTACCTCTTTAAACTCTGGCATAAATTCAAATTCGCCTTTTAGGTTGAATCTTCTGCCATGATAACCACAAGTTAGTTTTTTTTGCTTTCCAGATTTTAAGATTACTAAGTTACCACGATGTGTACAAACATTGGATAGGCAATTAATATTTTCACTTTCATCTTTGGTTAGTAATAATGGTTCAGAAAGATAGTTTTCTAATAAAGTAAAAGGGTATACAGATTGAGTTTCATTTAATAAACTTTCATCACCAATAAACTGCCATGATTTAAGAAATACATCGTCTTTTAAAGCTTCAAAAGTGCTTTCGTCTTTATAAAAAATAGCAGGAAGTGTTTCTGCTTTTCTAATATCTGAATCAATACTGTAAATCTTTGGCATAATTAATATAATTGTACATTCGCTTTTCGTCCCTAATTTACTCAATTAAAATTTACTACTTTTAAAACAACCTAATGAATCAAAAGCCACAGAAAATTGGATTAATAACAACAACGTCACTTGTTGTTGGAAATATGATAGGCGTAGGTATTTTTGTGCTTCCAGCTGCTTTAGCTAAGTATGGAAGTATTAGCCTTTTAGGGTGGGTGTTTACTGCTATTGGAGCAATAATACTTGCTAAAATATTTAGTAATTTTAGTAAAATAATTGTTAGTAAAAGTGGTGGTCCATATGCCTATTCTAGAGCTGGCTTTGGAGATTTCATAGGGTTTTTAATGGCTTGGGGATATTGGGTTGCGTGTTGGGTTGGTAATGGAGGAATTGCAATAGCAATAGTTGGCGCCTTAAGCTTCTTTTTTCCAGTTTTAGAAACACATTCTCTGTATCAAGTAAGTATTGGGTTAGCATTAATATGGCTTTTTACGTGGATAAATTCAAGAGGGATTAAAGAATCTGGTAAAGTACAAGTTGTTACAACAGTTTTAAAATTATTGCCTTTAGCATTTGTAATTATAGTAGGCTTGTTCTTTTTTAATATTGATAATTTTCCAGCTTTTAACTTAACAGGAGCAAGTGATTTAGCTACATTCCCTATCGTTGCTGCGTTAACGTTATATGCTTTTTTAGGTATTGAGTGCGCTACTATTCCTGCTGCCAACGTTGAAAATCCAGAGATAACAGTACCTAAAGCGACAATGATCGGTACAATTTTAACAGCCACAGTTTATATATTAGGGACTATTGTTTTATTTGGAATATTGCCAATGGATACATTACAAAATTCTGCAGCTCCTTTTGCTGAAGCTGCTCAACTAATAGCTGGAGATTTTGGAGGATATTTTGTTGCTGTTGGTGTTATAATATCTGGCCTTGGAGTTTTAAATGGGTGGGTTTTAGTTACTGGGCAATTGCCTATGGCTACGGCCAAGGATAATTTATTCCCTAAGTTTTTTAAAAAGGAAAATAAAAATGGAGCACCTATAATAAGTTTAGTTATAGGCAGTGTATTATCTTCTCTAGTAATGCTTATGAATTTTACTGAAGGGTTGGTAGATCAGTTTCAAATAATCGTGGAGATTGTTGTATTTGTTGCTTTAATACCCTATTTGTTTACAGCTGCCGCTTATATTTTGGTAATTATTGATAAAAACCTTCATGCAAATAGCTGGGTGAAGACATTAGTTTTAGGAAGTTTAGGTATGGCATTTTCTATTTGGGCTATTTATGGTACAGGTTCAGAAACCGTGTTTTATGGATTTTTATTATTAATGTCTGGGCTTCCGTTTTATATTTTAATGCAATGGAACAAAAGAGAAAAATAAATGAAAACGACACATCACTCTGAATTTTTAAAACTACAAACTGTTTTTATAAAACCAGCAAAAAATGCTTTCGTTTCCGATAATGAGTTGATAGCGCAATGGCAGGAACTTAATTACTTATCTCGTCCAGATTTTAATAGTTCGTTGGCAGAATATAAAATATTTCAAGAGTATTTTGCAAATAAAAACATAGAAATACATTCTTTTCCATTTGATGAGCATGTAAAAATAGATTCCATCTATTGTAGAGATGCTTCAATTGCTACCGATTTTGGAATGATAATTTGTAACATGGGAAAGGGAGGGCGAATTAATGAACCTCAATCGCATTTGGAAGTATATAAACTAAATAATATTCCTGTTTTAGGAACTATAGAAGCTCCTGGGACTCTTGAAGGTGGCGATGTTGCTTGGTTAGATGAAACAACTTTAGCAGTTGGATATACTTATCGAACCAATCCGGAAGGTATTGCTCAACTTAAGACATTATTAGAACCTAAAGGTATAGAGGTTATTGTAGTTGAGTTACCACATTATAAGGGAAAAAGTGATGTGTTTCATTTAATGAGTATTTTAAGTCCTGTAGATAAAGATTTGGCTGTAGCTTACTCGCCTTTAATGCCAATTAAATTCAGAAACGAATTACTAGATAGAGGGTTTGAGTTAATTGAAGTTCCTGAAGAGGAATTCGAATCTATGGGCTGTAATGTTTTAGCTGTTGCGCCAAGACAATGTGTTATGGTAGCTGGTAACCCAATAACGAAAAAATTATTAGAAATTGCCGGATGTGAAGTTACTTCCTATAAAGGAGATGAAATTAGTGTAAAAGGAGGTGGTGGACCAACGTGTTTAACACGACCGATGCAACGGTTACTTTAATTACAATTTTAAGTAAAAATCTTTAGTTAAACTTTTATATGCTTCTGTGTATTGGTGTCTTGCAATTTCAATAATTAATTCATCAATTTTAATAGCGCTTTCCTGCCTGCCGGCAGGCACGGCGCGGAAAGAGAATTCAACTAAACTTCGTTTGATATTAGAAGTAGGATTGCCTTTTACATGCAATATATTATTCGGGTAAATATTGAAATTTGATGCCAAACTAATAAGTCCAGTTTCTTCTTTATAAGGAATGACTACAGAAAAAATTCCATTTTCAGAAAGTAACTTTGAAACGCTTTTAAGTAAATGCTCAAAGGGCATTGCATCTTGAAAGCGTGCTAAATCTCGTTGATCACTTTTAGTTTTATAATCTTCAGAATAGAAAGGTGGGTTGCAGATTATTAAATCATATTTATCTTCTATTTCTTCTATAAATTCTTCCAATGATGCATGGTAGCAAAATAGTCTATCACCCCAGGGGGATTGTTCAAAATTATCAACGCATTGTTCGAATGCATTGTCATCAATTTCAATAGCATCAATAAGTTCTGCACAACAGCGTTGTGCTAACATTAATGATAAAACACCTGTGCCAGCTCCAATATCTAAAACAGAAAGAGGTATTTTTTCAATAGACGCCCATGCTCCTAACAAAACACTATCAGTGCCAATTTTCATAGCACACTGGTCTTGATTAATTGTGAATTCTTTAAACTTAAAGGGTTTTGTCAAAATAAATTCCAAATTTTAAATTCTAAAATCCAAAAGGTTTTAGGACTTGTTGATTATTGCAGATAAAACTTTACGTAATTATTCAGCTTCATTTATAAGTTCAGTTAATTCAGAGTCAGATTTTGAGTTTAAATCTAATAAAAGCTTTAACCATAAAACAGATTCTTTAGCCTCTTTTCTAGCAATTTTTAATCTGAAATCTTTATCCCCTAATTTTTCATTTGCTTCAATATAATTAGCAGCAACAGAACCAGAAGAGCGTACTACTTGTTTCCCATCTTCAATGTTAGAAATTGTTTTTGGAAGTTTTTGAATTAATAATCTAACATTCTTTGCAAATACATAAGTCCTTTCTTCTAAATCATATATTTTCTTATTTGCCATTGATGATTGGAATTTGGATTTTAGTTTTTGGAATTTCCTTAAAGATATAAATCAATCAATCCTTCAGGAGTTTCAACAAGAATGGATTTATTAGCTCTATCGACCTTGACTATAAATTCATCATTCATCGGAATTAGAATTTCAATACCATCTCTATCAATTTCAAAAAGCGATTGAGCGGTTGAGTCATTTATAGTTTTTAAAATCCCAACTTTCCCAAAATTAACATCTTCAATAGTAAATCCCATAACTTCGTGAAAGTAGAATTTATTACCTTCAAGTTTAGGCAGTAGGTCTAGTGGCAGATATAATCCACTTTTCATAATGGCATCAGCATCAGCTTCTACATCAACATCTTCAAATTTTATTCGAAGCAATTCAGACTTATGTAATTGTGAACTTTCAACAAAAAAGGGCACAAGATTGTTTCTTAATTCTAAAAATATAGCGTCTAAGTTTTCGTAAATTTCAGGTTGATCGGTGTCCAATTTAGCTAGAACTTCCCCTTTAAAACTGTACTTTTTTACAATTTTACCTAAGTAAAAACAATCTTCTTTTTTCATAGAAAGCTAATTTTTTTAATTCTCGCGAATCCCGATAACTATCGGGAGGGAATCTATTTTAAATTTATCTAAAAGTTAATGAGATTCCCATCTTCATGGGAATTATTTAATCAAACTTTTTAGAAGTTTGATTAAATAAAAAACTCCGATAAGTTATATCGGAGTTTAAAAGTATAAAAAATTAATTTTTCTATTCTTCTTCTTTTGAAGCTTTTGCTTCTTTAGCAGCTGGAGCCGTTTCTTTTGCAGCAGGAGTTTCCTCAGCTACAACTTCAGTTGTTTTTCCAACAACGTCCTCTACAGTTTCAGTTACTTCTTCTGAAGTGGTTTCAGCCTCTTCAACTACAATTGCTGTTTCTTCAACAACCTCTTCTTCAGCAACAGGAGCAGCAGCAGCAATTCTTGCTTCGTTAACAGCTTTTTCAGCAGCTAGAGCATCAGCTTTAGCTTTTGCTTCAACATCAGATAAACCATCAGCTTTAGCTTGAACTTTACCTTCTTTTTCTTCTAACCAAGCAGTAAATTTAGCTTCAGCTTGCTCTTCAGTTAAAGCCCCTTTTCTAACACCACCTGCAAGATGATTTTTTAATAAAGCACCTTTGTAAGACAATAAAGTCTTAGCCGTATCAGTTGGTTGTGCACCATTCTGTAACCATGTTACAGCACTATCAACGTTTAATTCAACAGTTGCTGGATTTGTGTTTGGATTGTAAGCACCTAATTTTTCTAAGTATTTACCATCTCTTTTTGAACGTGCATCAGCTGCAACGATCCAATAGTAAGGTTTCCCTTTTTTACCGTGTCTTTGTAATCTAATTTTTACTGGCATAATTATTAATTATTTGAGGTTCTCGACCTCGGTTATTAATGAGGGCGCAAATATACTATAAATATTTAATTTTCAGTGGTTTATTTTTGATGAATTTTAGAATAATAGGCAAACAGGTTCAGGTGCTTTAACCTCGTGTAAAAAGGAGAGTTTACCAGAAGTATTGTCGATACTAAAAACAGCAATATTATTACTCTTTTTATTAGCTACTAATAGAAATTTACCCGCAGGGTCTAGGGCGAAGTTTCGTGGCCAATCACCATGAACAGACATGTTTTGTATTTTTTCAATTTTACCAGTATTAATAACTCTTTTAAATACAGCAATTGAATTTTCACCTCGATTAGAGCCGTATAAAAAGCGCTCATCTTTTGATAAATGAATATCGGCGCACGAATTGTTTCCTTTGTAGCTATCATTTAAAGTTGAATCATGGTCTATTTTCTCAAATCCATCGGCTGTTTTTTTTACTGAAGTTATTGAGCTTCCATATTCATTGATAATATAAATAAACTCACCGTTATTGGTTATTGAAAAATGTCTCGGTCCCGGATTGCCTTCCGTTTTAACTATAGCCGGAGACTTAAGTTTGTAATTGTTATTTTTTAATTTATATTGATATACGGCATTTCTTCCTAAGTCTGAAACAAACAAATCATCTTTAAAAAATTGAGCAGAATGTACATGCGATTTTTCATTTTCAGTATTATGATTAAAAACTTGGGACACCTCGCTTAAGCTACCATTTGTGTTCACTGGATAAATAGAAACCGTGCCTCCGCCATAATTAGAAACAGCAACTTTAGTTCCGTCTTCATTAATTGATATATGACAGGGGCCTTTTCCCTGGCTGCTAACACGGGTTAAAAGTGCCAAACTACCGTCGTCATTTATTTTATATGAAGATAAAAAACCGTTATCCGTTTCGTTTGTTGAATATAGATATTTTCTATCTGCTGAATATGTTAAAAATGAAGGGTTGTCTATGTTTATAGCAAGTTTTTGGTTGCTTAATTCCCCAGTTTCTGTATTGAATTGGAGTTGGTAAATACCTTCGCTGTCTCCATTAGTGTATGTGCCAACATAAAGTGGGACGATTTGTGCTATGCAACTATAATTGATAAGAATCGTAAAAACCCCTACATACAGTAATTTAAATTTCATATTAAATTTTTTTAGTAGGCTCTAAAGTAGTATAATTTAGAGAATTTAGGAAAAGAATTGTGGTAAAAGCAACAAAAAATTATAGCGCTTTGTAGTGTTTGTTTATTACAAGTTGTTAATAAAAAATGAAGCTTCTTTAGATATTATTTTATTTAATTCATTTTCAGGAATTAATGCTAATGTTTCTGTTTGATGGATTAATTTTTTCATGACTTGATTAGTAACCAATTTAATTTGAGAGCCTTCAACATTAGATTGATAATGTTTGGTAACCACGTTATTTATAGAGATTTTTAACTTTGCCAAAAGCGCTCTTAATGGCGCTTCATTAAGCCACTCGTTGTAAGATGCAAGTTCTTCTATAATAATATTAATAACGTCGCTTTTGGAAGCTATACGTAACTCTTTATTTTCTTCAAGTTCTTTTGAAATAGAATCTAAATCATGAAATATGACATTATTCTGATACATCAGATTTTTGTCAATATTACACGGTACAGCTAAATCAAGAAGTCGTACTTTAAGATTTGAAAATGGGATATTATGTATTAGATTTGAGCAATTACTTACGGCGCTTATAACAACTTCAAAATCATCAAAATTATTTGCTAGAACGTTCGCCCAAGGATATGTTTTACACCTATTGTTTTGGGCCAATATAACGGCTTTTTCTTCACTGCGGTTACTAATGTAAATATTGCTGTAATTAAATTTTGAATTATATTTAAACAATTGTTTAACAATATCGCCAGCTCCAATGAAAAGTATTTTTTTTGATGTTGAGCTGGCCTTTTTAAAATTAGTTTGAATGACTTTTAAAGCTTTATAAGCAACAGACGTTGTTCCATCTCTAAAATTAGTTTCATTACTAATTCGCTTATGACTTTTAAAGACGCTTTGGAGTGCGCGTTCCAATAAAGACCCTTGTAATTTGTGGGTCATTGAAAATTGATACGATTTTTTAATTTGATGTATAATCTCTGAATCGCCCAGAACTGAAGATTCTAATCCTGATGCTACTTCCAAAAGGTGTCTTACAGTGGCTTCAGTAGTATCGCTAAGCTCAAATAATTTTTTGTCTATTAAACTGCTTTTAGGCGATTTTAAATCTATTAAAAAATTGCGAATACTTGTTGCCGAATGCGTTGTGGTTTCAAAATATATTTCAGTCCTGTTGCAAGTTGTTAAAAATAGTAAACCGTCAATATCTGGAAAAGTATTACATATAAGTTGCACATAATCACTTTTCTTTTCCAAAGGAATATGGAATACTTCCCTTTGTTTAGTCGAAGCTGTTTTATGTGAAATACTAATATAGCGTAATGACGGGTTCATTTTATGGTTGTTTAAATTGCTTAATAAATTAATAATGCAATTTTATTCCTTAGGTTATTCCGCTAAGGTTCTCATATAATTTACAATAAGCCATCTGTCTTCGTCATCAGGCATTTTTTTTGTGTATTCTGGCATATCGTCTCTTCCAAAAGTAGATTTGTAAAATATGGCACCATCGGTTTGGGTTTGAAATTCTTCAGAAGAGAAATCTCCCAAATCGCCTTCTTGCTCATCTGCCTTTGGGCCGTCACCATAACCTTCTTTGCCATGGCAGGATTTGCAGTGTTTACTGTAGAGTGATTTTCCTATATCTAAATCTTCACTAGGATTTGTTGGGTTTTTCATATTGATGTATTTTTCAGGCACTATCCATTCTTCCTGAATGAAAGTTGTGAATGAATAAAAAACAAATAGGACAATTCCGATGCCAACTAAATTTTTTAGTGTTTTCATAGTGTTACGTTTTTGCATTATTAATTTTAAATAAATTAGTTATTAAATATATGACTGGTATCCAAATACCCAGTATCAATAAATTGGCGAACACAAGGATGAACAATGGTGTTTTGTTCCTTGGTGACCATAATGTTCTATCATCAAATGTTGATTCGTGCACAACAGGTATTCCTAAAGGCGCATTGATCAAGGCTTTAACGGTCCCGTAATCGTCATGGTCATTTAAAACGATTTCAAAGGTTAAATTGCCATCAACACCAGGTAATTCTTCTTCAAATGGGACAACTATAGTGCCATTTTCATCGGTATTATTGAATTCTTCTCCAATTCTTAAAGATTTAAATAGGCGTTGTACCAGTACACCAAGAGATTCATCTGCAATTGGGTTTTTTGTGTTTGGATCTGATAGCGTTGCCGTTATATAATTAATGCCATGTATTGTAATTACTTTTGCGTCAACAATATCAACATCTTTAAAACTAAAGCTTTTTGAGGCTTTTTTAAACTGGTCATTCCCTTTAAAAGAAAACAATAAATTATAAGTATTTGTAGAATCGGGTTTTATGTCATTTATACTTTTTAATGTATATCTGCTTTGGCCTTTTACATCGGTAGTAATTGTTCCTAGTTTAATTTTTTCATCTTCAATTTCATTATAAACAAGGATATCGACATGTGAGACATCGACATTTTCCTTTTCCACTTTTGATGTTGCCCTAATATCGAAATAACTTTCGCCATCCATTATTTTTACATAGTTGGTTTTTATTCTAACCCTGTTCTTTTTAGTGTTTTGGGCATATAGATTTTGAAAACCAGATGTTAGTAAAACCACATTTAGTAATGCAAGCAAAATAAAACGAAAGTGTAATTGATTTATTCTTGAAAGTTTCATGTCTCAATGGTTTTATCCGTTTTTAATAATTCCTGTTCTTCATAAGTTCTTTGAATAGGGATGACAGGTAAATAGCGTACTAAAATGGTAATAATTAATAATGCCATGGCCAAAGTTGCAATTGTTATTAACCATTCGTGCAAGCTCGGGAAATAGTGCCTCCAAGATTCGGGAACACCTTGTATAGGTAAAAAAGGGTGTAATAGTGTAGGGGTAACGATAACAAAACGTTTCCACCAAGAGCCAATTACCACAATAAGCCCAATGAAAAACATGGGATATGGTTTTCTTCCCTTTTTAAACAATAACACTATAATAGGGATTATAAGTCCAACAATGGTAACAAACCAGAATAATGTCGCATAAGACCCTGTAAAAAGTGTATTTAAATGAACCGATTCATCTTTTTTAGCTGTAAATGAAGGGATTAAATATTCATTGATATTAAAATAAAAATATAATAATAAAGCTAACACCAGTAATTTACCCAACTTATCAAAATGATAATCTGTAATATAATGTTCAAGTTTTTTAACACGTCTTACTACATAAATAACAGTAACAAGCGCTCCAATTCCGGCAACAAAAGCTCCAGATATAAAGTAAGGGGCAAAATTTGTACTGTCCCAACCAGTTCTGTAGGTTGTTGAGAATAGCCACGCATCAATAGTCTGTAATAAAATACCAACTGGAATAATCATTATTGCAATGATTTTAATGGATTTTGTCTGAATGGTTTTTTGCGCCACGCTTCCCTTCCAGTTTAAAGACAGTTTACCGTACCACTTGCTTAATTTTGGCTTTGTTTTTTTAAAGTGTTTCTTGAGAATGGCAAAATCAGGCAGTAGAGGGAAATATAATAATAACAAGCTAATAACAATATAGGTGGGTATTATTACCACATCCCAGGTAATGGGTGATTGTAATCTGGCGTGGATGAAAAGATTTAATAATCTATCGGGCCTTGCCATATCAATCATAATGGTGATGCCTGCCATAATAATGGCCGCTACAGAAATAATTTCGGCAATTCTAACCAATGGTGTTCGCCACGAATTATTGGTTAATCGTAATATGGCAACAGTAACAGTTCCTACAAAACTTGTGGCCACGAAAAACACAAAATTGGAAATGTAGATTCCCCAAAGCGCATAATCGCGCATATTGGTTACTTCTTGGCCTTTTATTAATTGATCTATATAAGCCACGATTCCGGCAATTATAATTACAACGAGGAACAGTGTCCAGATAACGCCACGTTTTCCAAATTTCCTTGGAGCTAAATCATAGATAAGTGTTTTATGGTTTTCCATGGCTACTCAGGCTTTTCAACAGATTCAAATTCTTTATAATTCTTTAAAGCTTCTTCAAAATCTACCATCCTGTCTTTAGGCGGCAAATAATATACACTGGGCTCTGTACCTAAACCTTCCATTAAACGATAACCTGCCCTTTCTTCCAATAATTCGCTCAAGCGTACTATTTCATCACTATTAGACACGGTGTCTTCATATTTATCACCAAAATAAAATACATTATTAGGGCAAACTTCTACACATTTTGGCAATTCATTATTCTTTACAAAATGCGGACAGAAATCACATTTATCAACCGTACCTTTTAGGCTTGGCATGCCGGCGTACTCCGGTGATAAATATTCGTGTTGATACATATCCATGTTTAATGTAATTTCGCCTTGGTCCGGTTCACTCCAGTTAAATACCCTTGTTGAATAAGGACAAGCTGCCATACAGAACCGGCAACCAATGCAACGTTCATTATCAATTAGCACTAAGCCATCCCTTCTCTTAAAAGTGGCATCAACAGGGCAAACAGTAACACATGGCGGATGATCACAATGTTGACAAGTCGTTGGCATAAAGTAAGGTGCGGTATCTTTTGATTCCTGCATTTTGTATATTTTTATCCATGCATTATCACCTGTAATATAATGGTGTTTGTTGCATGCGCTCTGACATTTTAAGGCGTTTTTACAGCGTGCCAAATCGACAACCATTACAAATTTGCGGTTGGGCATCCCTTCCCTTACATTGTATTTTTTATCATTATCGGCTGGGTGTTCAATTTCTAAAACCTCAGAAGAATCAACTTGGATTAATGTCCCGTCGGTAGTCATTAATTCCATTTTCTCTCCAGAACTATCATCGTTAGTTGCATTTAATTTGGAGGTGATTTTAGACAAGCCAAGTCCGCCAATTGCGCTAACAATTCCCAGTTTTAAACCTTTGTCAAGAAATTTACGTCTTGAGCTTTTGTTCTTATCTTCCATGATTATATTGAGTTAAAGGAAATTATAGTTAATTATAGTTTTTTACTAAGCCAGTTTCTGAATGATTTATTTGATATGTTTTTCTTTACAATTTTCGATTTATTTAGGGTGCTAGTTCTAACTTTTACCGTAGTACCGTCTGCTTTTAAGAGTGTTTTGTACTCTTCTTCATCTTCGGGAATAATATTATTATTGATAGCTGGGTTACTAAAACCTAGAAAAGGAATTAGTAAACTACCTCCTAAAAGTGGCAACATGCCACGACGAGAGATTTTTGCTCCTTTTCTAGATTTATTTTTCATAATGTTTAAAAATTATAGTTTCTAGTGATATTAAATCCAATAAGGTATTGTCCTTTATTACCTTCAAGTCCTGTGGTTTTATTATTAAACATGTAGTTTTCCTGAGGAACAATACCCCAATAATTTGTTACAAATAATTGGAAGGTATGTGCTGATGTTCCAAATTCAACTCCTAAACTAATTCCTGGAGGTGGATTATCTAACCTCATTTTGGTAAGTGGTTGACTATAATCTGCTATTACAGATGTTTGGTCACTAATTTTATAGCGGCCTCCAAATGCAATGGCAACCATGTCATTTCTCATTGTAGTAGCAACTGTATTATAATGAGAAACACTTGGAGCAACTTGTAAAGAAAGTTTTGGGTTAAATCGGCGAGCTATAATTAATTGATTAAAAAACGAGTATCTATCTGAGGTCTCTCGAAAAAGACCTTGGTCTTTGCTTCTTGCATCTATGGCAAAATTCCCATAATAGCTCACGCTTATTGGCATTTTATCTGAACGTGTTTGTCTTAATATTGCGGCTTTCCAGTTAAAGTCCTGATAGTTCTTGTTTTTAGTAGTACCGAACCCTATGGTTAATCTTTCGTGAATTCCATATGTTAATCCAATTCTAATATTGGCTGAACCATAAAAACCGGCTAAATCGTTTTTGTCGTCATTAAGTTCTCCAAATCTATGAGACATTTGTACCTCTAAAGTGTTTTTACTAAATAAAACATTTGTTGGGTTGTCTATTAAAAAAGAACTTTCAAAGGCTGGGCGTTCTAGTTTATCTTTTACAATTGTATCATTAACCTGTTCTTGAGAAAAGACTGATAGAGGTAAGACCAAAACGGCTAAAAGTAATATTTTATATATTTTCATGTCTGTTTTCTTAAAGGTTGATTATTCTATAGCGCCTTGGTCTATCCAGGTTCTAACTAATTCTAGTCTACTCGCTGGTAAATTTTGGTGACCATCTTTTAATTTAATATATAGTGGGCTTCCTTCTGCATCATTAGCCGTAACGTAAGTTGGAACTAGTGAATTATATGCATTTCCATCTCGTAAATCAGGGTTTAGACTTCCATCATGACAATTACTACAGAATCCAAAAATTGGTGCTATATCATTACTAAAAGTAACATCTTCTATGGTACTTCCATCATCATCATCAGCTATAGGCTCATAAATAGAATCATAATAACATGAGTCTAGAGATAAACTAATACCTATGATTACTAATATTTGAAATAGTTTTTTCATATCATACATTTTTATCAAGTATACTTATTATCAAATAGTGCAGACACAATATAGCCTGCACTATTTGATGGTAAGATTAATTTTCAATTTTCATTGATAGGAAGTTAGTTTGACCATGCGCAATTGCAGCATTATTAAATATTGCTAAACCAAAAGGTAAGGTTTCCCCAATCTTAAACTCAGCATCTGTAGGGTCGCCAGTATATAGTAACCTTCTAATTTCTAATTGCCATCCAGAACCAGTATGTATAGCTTTCACTTGTACTTCAGATCTACCATCATTTCCTTGTCCACCTGGGTTAATTATTACGCTTGGCATTCTTTTGTTACCAAACCCTTGAGAATAAGCAGGGTCTCCATTAGGGTCAATAGTTCCTCCATCATAAGTTAAAACACCGTTGGCAGCCACATCTGTAACAGCTTTTGCGGTTCCGTTATCTATTTCTGTTTGTGTAATCCAATAGTAATTTTCTCTAGTTGGAATTACGTATTTAGGACCGCTTAAATCGTTGTCAGGATCTGTAAATTTCATACCCGTACTATATGGAGAAATTCCATCATCATTTTTTCTTCCATTTGCAGATGCTTTATCAAAATCATCTTCCCATTGTACGAAACCATCATCAGCAGCTTCAGCTAAAGCATGTCTGTCGCGTTTCCAATGCCAAAAATCAGCCAATTCACCTTCATTTTTCATGTAGTGTCTTGTAACTTTATGTCCGTCTGCCAAAGAATTAGGTAATAATTCTAAATTACTATGACAAGTAACTGTACATGTACCTTCGTTAAATCCAGCAGGATTGGCTATTGGGAACATAAAACCAAATTTATCTTCATAAAATTTATCATTTTTATGATTTGCGTATTTGTTCTCTTGTTTCCATTCACCTGAAACACCTGAATTAGGGTCAAAATACCAAGACTGTCTGTCTCGGCTATCAGTATCGTCTTCCCATTCAAACAATAGGTATAAGTATTCACCGTCATGACCACCTCTTAAAGAGTAGCTGTAGCTTTCACCAGTGTAGGGATCCATTAAATCTGTAGGTTCTAATGATAAATCCCCACCACTTGATCCATTTAATGTGATTTGTCTATCACCTGCACCAGAAACAGTAGCCTTATTTATTAAAGGTCTGGCTTCACTCCAAACATCATCAATATTTCCATCAAAAAGAGGAGCTGTAGAGAATTTTTTTACTAGTAATTCATCAGAGCTTTCACCAATACCAACGTCACCTGTTCCAGTAATTGGAACATAATCGTCGTGGGTGCAACCTAAAACAAATGTTACTGTAATAATTAACGCGGTAATTAATTTGAAAATTTTCATAATAATATATTTAGTTTTATATTGATTTTAAAATTCTATATAAAAGTATGTAACAATTGCTACAATAATTATGACTTATATCATAAAAAGCAGAGGATTTTACGAGACTAAGTCATTGGTGATTAGACTTTTATAATGAATTAACACTAGTGGTGCGATTGATTTAATGAAAACTAATAGTTTGTAATTTATTACGAGTTATTTAACATGTTTACTACCAATTATTTTTTTTAAAAACTATGGCTTTTTTAAGTGATTCTTTTCTGTTTTTAACTTCTACAGCTGAGTACATGACAAAAATTGATAATATATCGGATGTCAATCTGAGCGCAGTCGAAGACATTGGAAATATCGTATTCAAAAGCATTTCGACTGCGCTCAATCTGACACTTTTATATTTTTGTCATGTACTAAACTTCTACAGAGATATGTCAAATGGAGATGTGTTTTTAAACACCTCGTTTCCTTTTGTAAATGAGATTAACTAAAGCTATAAAAAGGTTTAGCAATTCTAAACGCTTATATTTAGGAACGGTTAAACCTTTTTATAGGTGAGTTAAAATCTTTATTCTAATGCTTTAATTGAGTTGTTAAGTAATGCTCTGGCATAAGCTGGGTTGTGCACGCCCTGACTATGGTCGTAATATACAAATCTGTAGTTCCAGTATGCATCTGCAACATCTTTGGGATATTCAACATCATATACTAAATTACCCTCTGCATCAAGAATTCCTTTGTCGGCGAACAGTACTTCAAGCTCACCCATTAGCCCAGTAATTTCCGTTTGTAAATTGTTCATTAAAGACTCGGCGTCTGTGTGGCAAGTAGCGCAAGCTGTAAATGTACGTGACATAGTATGCAATCCGTCTTCACCAGTATTATTAGGTTCTCCCATGTGGCAGCTTACACAGGATGCGCCATTTCTATGTGTAGAAGAAATGGCTGCGGGATATTCAATATCTCCAGCAATTTCGGCACCATAAACGCCTTCAAGCATTATGGATTGTGCGCCATAGTGTGGGCCATAACGGTTAGGAACTTCAATCATACCGTCTTCATCAGCATCAAGTCTAGGTATTGTTCTGGGTTGGTGACATGTAATGCAGTTATTGCTTTTATCACCATAATCAATTACATAATCAAGATTGACTTTTCTTAAAGGAACAGGGTCAAAATTTCTCAAGGCATAATCGTAGCCATCATTTTCAAAGTCAAATGTGCCATGTTTATCATGACAGGTTGTACATGATATAGCCGTTGGATTTGCAAATTCAGCAGCAACAAAACCAGTTTCTTGATACTCTACATACCCTTCATTTGTATGGCATTCGGCACAAAAAGTCCTATTTGTATATTCTGCCAAAGTTTGACCTGTGTACATCATAGTTTGATTTGCATGACCAGACAGAGCATAAGACCCTTCAATAGGCGCTCTATGTTCGTTGGAGTGACATGAAATACAAGATTCTGCACCAACACCATTAGCCCCATCAACCCCATCAATGCCATCAATTCCATCTATACCATCAGTTCCTGCTGGTCCAGTAATATATTCTGTGTCATTGGTACATCCAAGTATCAATAAACTTGACATTAGAATGATTAAGTAACTTGTTTTGTTCAAGAGTTTCATAATATTATAATTTTTTAGTTACAGAAATTTTTAAATACCGAATAAAAGTATGTAACAATTATTACATGAAATATGATTTTTGTCATAAAAACTGGCTTTTAGATAGGTTTTTTTACCTGTTTACAACTGTTTACAACTGTTTATAACTTCACTTTAAAAACCTATCATTTCTATGTATTTTTATAGGCTCGTTACTGTTCTATACAAAACGCATATTTACTAATAAATAGAAATAAATCCCTCCCATTTTAGGAGGTTAGCAGGAGAATGTACTTAATTTTCGATACAGAAACTACCGGATTACCAAAACGCTGGAACGCACCCATTACAGATACCAATAACTGGCCAAGGTGTATTCAAATTGCATGGCAATTGCACGATGGTATGGGTAATTGTATTGAAAGTCAGGATTATTTGGTGAAACCAGAAGGTTTTAATATTCCTTATGATGCTGAGAAAATTCATGGTATTTCTACAGAGTTAGCTCAAGAACAAGGGATTCCATTAGCTGAGGTTTTAGAAAAATTTAATGAAGCTTTAAGTAAGACCAAATTTGTTGTTGGACAAAACGTCAAGTTCGATTTGAATATTATGGGTGCCGAATTTGTGCGTGGTGCTGTTGAAAACCCTTTACAAGAACTCCCCCTTTTAGATACCTGTACAGAACATACAGCAAGCTTATGTCAGCTTCCTGGAGGGCGTTATGGAAAATTCAAACTACCAACACTTACTGAACTACACGAATTTTTATTTAATCAACCATTTGCTGATGCGCATAATGCCACAGCTGATGTTGAAGCTACAACACGTTGTTTTTTAGAGTTAATTCGTTTGGGTGAATACAGCAAAGAACAATTGGATGTTCAGCCTGATTATTTTGAGAATTTCAAAAAAGAAAATCCCGATACTATCCAGCTAATTGGTTTAAAGCATGTCAACCTTAAAAAGGAAAGTGCTAAAATAAACGAGCGCATTAAAAAAGTTCAAGAAAGAGATGTTCCGGCTGAAGATATCAATCAAAATATATCAGAGTTAGCAGATGTAGATTTTGTGCATTTGCATAATCATTCGCAATTTTCGGTATTACAATCTACCATGAGTGTTGCTGATATTGTTTCGGCGGCAGCCAAATATAACATGCCATCAGTGGCGTTGACGGATCATGCAAATATGATGGGCGCGTTTCACTTTGTGAATGCTGTAAACAAACATAATAGTGGTGTTAAAGCTAAAATTGCTGAGGCAGAAGAAAAGGGAGAAACTACAGATGCAAAGCCTATAAAACCCATTATTGGTTGTGAGTTTTTTGTGTGTGAAAATCATCAAGATAAAACCAGAAAAGATAACGGTTACCAAATCGTGTTGTTGGCTAAAAACAAAAATGGCTACCATAATCTAGCAAAACTATCATCGCATGCGTATGTAGATGGGTTTTACTATCTACCAAGAATTGATAAAAAACTGATTCAGCAATATAAAGAAGACATTATAGTACTTACTGGGAATTTATATGGTGAAGTGCCAAGTAAAGTATTAAATGTTGGTGAAAATCAAGCTGAAGAAGCCTTGCTTTGGTGGAAGAACGAATTTGGAGACGATCTGTATGTAGAGCTCATGCGCCATAATCAAGAAGACGAAGATCGTGTTAACCCAACCCTAATTAAACTAGCCAAAAAACATGATGTGAAGTTAATAGCATCAAACAATACCTATTATCAAAATCAAGAAGATGCAAATGCGCACGATATTTTATTGTGTGTAAAAGATGGCGAAAAACAAGCGACTCCAATTGGACGGGGACGTGGTTATCGTTACGGATTACCAAATCAGGAGTATTATTTTAAATCGCCTGAAGCCATGAAGCAACTTTTTAAAGATGTTCCTGAGGCGATTTCTAATGTGCAAGAAGTAGTCGATAAGATTGAAGGATTTCAATTAGCTCGGGATGTTTTATTACCTGCTTTTGATATTCCAGAGGAGTTTAAACATGAAAACGACATAGCAGATGGCGGTAAACGCGGAGAAAATGCTTATTTAAAACATTTGGTATTCGAAGGTGCCAAAAAACGTTATGGCGAAACACTTTCTGAAGAAGTCCAAGAACGACTTGATTTTGAACTTAGTGTTATTGAAAACACTGGTTATCCTGGGTATTTCTTAATTGTTGAAGATTTTATTCGAGAAGCTAGAAATATGGATGTTTCGGTAGGTCCAGGGCGTGGTTCTGCAGCAGGTTCTGTGGCAGCGTATTGTCTTTGGATTACAAATATAGATCCATTAAAATACGATTTACTTTTTGAGCGTTTCTTAAATCCAGATCGTATTAGTATGCCAGATATTGATATCGATTTTGATGATGAAGGCAGAAGTCGTGTGATGGATTATGTGATTGAAAAATATGGATCAAGTCAAGTGGCACAGATTATTACTTATGGTACTATGGCTGCAAAATCATCCATTCGAGATACGGCGCGTGTTTTAGATTTACCATTATTTGATGCCGATAGAATTGCGAAGTTAATTCCGACGATGTCTAAACTCGGAAAGATTTTTGGATTAGATGAAAAGGAATTAGGAAAAAAGTTTAGAGCAGAAGATTTAGAAAAAGTTAATGAACTTTTAAATATAGCTGATGGTAATGATTTGCAAGCAGAAACTGTAAATCTTGCTAGAACGCTTGAAGGTTCTGTCCGTAATACAGGGATTCATGCCTGTGGTGTGATTATTACGCCTGATGATATTACAAAATTCGTTCCCGTAGCGCTTGCTAAAGACTCTGATTTGTATGTCACGCAGTTTGATAACTCGGTGGTGGAAGATGCTGGTTTACTAAAAATGGATTTCTTAGGATTAAAGACGCTGACTTTAATTAAAGACACCGTTAAAATAGTCAAAGCAAAACACGATATTTTACTCGATCCTGATACGTTTCCTTTAGATGATGAAAAGACTTATGAGTTGTTCCAAAGAGGAGAAACTGTTGGTGTATTTCAGTATGAATCACCTGGGATGCAAAAGCATCTTAAAGATTTAAAACCCACTGTTTTTGAAGACTTAATTGCCATGAATGCCTTGTACCGTCCGGGACCCATGGAATATATCCCAAGTTTCGTTAGAAGAAAACATGGTGATGAAGATATTGAGTACGATTTACCAGCGATGGAAGAGTACTTAAAGGAAACTTATGGTATTACGGTATATCAGGAGCAAGTGATGTTGTTATCTCAAAGTCTAGCAGGTTTTACAAAAGGTGAAGCCGATGTTTTACGTAAAGCGATGGGTAAAAAGCAAATTGCGGTTCTCGATAAAATGAAGCCTAAGTTTATTGAGCAAGCCAGTGCTAACGGGCATGATGCTAAAATTTTAGAGAAAGTTTGGAAAGATTGGGAAGCCTTTGCGAGTTATGCCTTTAATAAATCTCACTCCACATGTTACGCGTGGATTGCTTACCAAACGGCTTATTTAAAAGCCCATTATCCTGCGGAATATATGGCAGCTGTTTTGTCTAATAATATGAACGACATTAAGCAGGTGACGTTCTTTATGGATGAATGTAAACGCATGAAACTGGATGTACTTGGTCCGGATATAAACGAATCGTTTTATAAGTTTTCAGTAAATAAAGATTATGCAGTACGCTTTGGAATGGGCGCTATAAAAGGTGTTGGTCATGGTGCAGTAATGACGATTGTTGAGCATAGAAAAAAGGATGGACCTTATAAATCCATTTTCGATTTTGCGAAGCGAATCGATCTACGTGCAGCCAATAAAAAGGCATTTGAAAATTTAGCTTTGGCAGGAGGTTTTGATGGTTTAGATGATACGCACAGAGCACAATATTTTCATGATGATGGCAATGGGATTACCTTTTTAGAAAAGGCCATTAAGTATGCTCATAAACATCAAGAAAACGAAAATTCTGCTCAAGTAAGTTTGTTTGGCGAAGCTAGTGATGTGCAAATAGCAGAACCCGAAGTGCCGCCATGTGAAGAGTGGGGAACCATGGAGAAATTGAGCAAAGAGCGCGAAGTTGTTGGCGTTTATATTTCTGGGCATCCGTTGGATGATTTTAAAACAGAAATGAAAACCTTTTGTAATGCTACTGTTGGCATGTTTAATACTTTAGAACCTTATGTTAATCGTGAATTGGTGTTTGGTGGTGTGGTTACCGATGTACAACATCGCGTTAGCAAACAAGGGAAAGGATGGGCATTATTTACTATTGAAGATTATACCGATAGTTATGAATTTAGAATTTTTGGAGAAGAGTATTTAAAGTTCAGACACTTCTTGCTGAAGAATAGTTTTGTGTTTGTAAAATCATTTATTCGTGAAGGTTGGGTAAATAAGGATACCGGTAAGAAAAGTGATCCGCGATTGCAGTTTAATAATTTCCAGTTGTTGCATGATGTGATGGAACAATATGCAAAAAAACTATCTATTCAAGTTGATATAAAGGATTTGGATGAGCAAAAAATAATGGCTTTAAAAGAGTTGCTACATATGCACCCAGGCAACCAAGCGCTTAACTTTTTAGTTTATGATATTAAGGAAAAAATGAAGTTAAGTATGCCAAGTAGAAGGCAAAAAGTAAAAGTAAGTCAAGAGCTTTTAAGTGAGTTGGAGGCGCAGGATGTCCAGTTTAAGTTGAATTGATATTAATCGAACTGTCATTCTGAGCTTTTTCAATGGAAAAAAAGAGTGGGAATCTGTTTGTTGATTTCTTCGAGCTTATAGTTTCCTTTCAACAGATTGTTACGTTATCCGATAATTATCGGAACTCCTCACAATGACGAATTAATGAATGTTTTAATCTTTTTATGCAATAATCTTATGCCTATATTATAACCAACAAAAATAATACAGTTTTATACCCCGTGCTACCCCCGTGCTACCGCTAAGCTCTGCTTAGTGGTAACAACAATGAATTCTGAAAGCTTTCTGGAAATAAATGGAGGTTCAGTTTTCTTATTCTTACCGCCACTAAGCAGAGCTTAGCGGTAGCGTAGGTATTATGCTTGAATCGCCTAAATTTAAAAGTTTTGAGATTGATCGATTTTAAAAATCACATACAAATACACTAAATAATTAATTTTCTTTGCAATTATCAACATTATTTTAAACTTGAGCCTAAATTTATTGATGCAAAAGTAAAACGATTTTAGGGTTTAAATATTACTATTTTTTATAAAGCGTGAGATAATTGCATGAATGTTATAGCCAAAATCTTTCATTTTACGGGAAACCCACAGTAAGAATATTGAAAATGACTAAAATTTGCAAAAAAACACAACTTTATGTTGTAAGAATAATTTTTTTTTTTTTCATATTTGAGAGGTATTACATGAGGTTTATGTCTTAAAATACAAATATGAAATATTTTATGTTTAAGTTATAAAAACCTCTAATAGTATGTTAATAAAATATAAATATTCCGAGTATTAACTTTAAAACAAATGCCTATGAAATAGAACAAAAGTCACACCATTAGAGGATTTAAATTATTTTTGGCAAGAAACGCCTCTCCCGCTTTAATAAAAAGATTTTCAAGACTGACAAAAATATAAATTTAAAAAGTAAAAGAATGAAAATAAGTAACATATCTTTATTATTAATCTTTGTTTTGGGGTCATTATCTCAAAGTTGCAGTAATGAAAACTTTAAAAGTGATAATTATGAAACACAAAATGAAATTAATAATGAAGAGTCTAAAACAATTGAAAGTTTAGATTTGAAAGAAGCTGACAAATTTAAATTAAAATTTGGACGAGCTATGGCTCTTGCTATTAAGGAAAGTCCAGAACTTAGAAGGTTTATTAAAACAGAAGCGTTAAAAAAATTTAACAAAGATTATGATGTTTTGTACCATGCCGTAAAAGACAAACCTGTAAATTACAGACTTAAAACAAATGCGAAAAATAGTTCTGTGGCAACATTAAGCGGACTTGTGGAGAGTTATTTTAAAGATAAAAATGAGTTAGCGCAAATTGAACAACAATTGCCATTATTAACAATATTTGTTCCAGAACTGCCAGAAAATTCTTTTTCCGCAGAAACTTGGGATCCTAATGATGATGAACAGATTCCAGTAGTTGCTATAAGATTAGAAACTACTAACGAAGTCCCTATGATTGATGCTGTAAACAGTTATGAATATGTGTTAGAACAAGATTTAGTTCCTGGATATCCAGTAATTGTAATTAAAAATAACGAAAGATTAGCTGTGAATAATGGTAACAATAATTTTGGAAGATCAACAGAGATTTTAAACACGAGTGGCGGGCAAAGCTATCGATTTTTAGATGATAATATGAATGCTGAACTATCAATATTTGAACCAATTGACATAGACGACGGTAACGGCGGCGGTGGTGGCGGTGGTGGCAGCGGGTCGTGTAACCCTCCTGCTACAATCATCTCTGGTCGTCAAAATAATGTGGAACAATTTCTTAAAACGGCTTATAATGTATTTGATGGTAATGTATCACAACCTTGGCATCGGGATAATATTTACTATCAATTAACTCCAACACAAACTACGAATACTTATGTGGGCGGAAAATATTTAGAGGCTATTACATATTTTAAATTACAGGGAGATGCAGAATTAGTATTTAATAGAATGGCAAATCAAACTAATGGTTCTAATCTAGACCCTCAACGTGCAAACCAAAACTGGGAAAGAGAACGTCGTGTGCCATGGACAGACGGTAATTTTGAGATTGGAATATCTATTACCGATAATGCTAAAAATAGACCAAATATAAATTTCACGTTAGCTTTTAATGCTAGGCCTGATGATTTATTTACATATACGCATGAATCTGTTGTACGCCGCAGAGGCGCATGGCCAGTTAGATGGAAAAGAACTTATTGGAGACCAGTAATAAGTGATTTTAAAGGTCTTGATTTTACATCCGCAGATATAAACGCTACAGTATTGCATATACATGCTTGGGATTTAACAGAATATTCTAATATTTGGAACTTAGAAATTAAAGAAATAGATTTTACAACAGAGATAAGTACAAAAACATCTAACGTTAAAAAGTATAATACAAATGTAAATGTAGATACAAGTATTCCTTTAGGTGATAAAATTAAAGTAGGACTTAAATTTGGTGCTTCAACGGAAGAAACAAATAGTAGTGAAAGAACTCAAAAATGGGTTGAAGGAAGCGATATTTTAGGTAGAATGGAAATTCCATTTTCAGATCAAGTATTAATTAAAAATCCTTGTGATAATCAATTATATCCAAGGATATATAGAAATTCAAGTTCAATGCTAGAAATGCGACCAGTTCAGGTGCAATTTTAATAATTAATAAGAGTAGGCAGCAATTTTATTGCTGCCTACTTTAAAAATTAGGCCATGAAAATAATAGTAACAATATTAAGTATCTCTCTACTAGTTTCTTGTAATAAAGAAGATACACCAGTACCCCACCCCAATCTAGGTAATTATGAATTAATAAGTTTAACCTCTGATACTGCTTTAGATTTAAATTATGATAACATAAAATCTGAAAATTTTAAAGAAGAGCTAAGTGTTTATTATACTGGATTTAGAAAGCCTATGGACGATTTAATCTTTACTGAATCAACTTACGGTGCAAACAAATGGTATTTTAGGTTGTCCCTACCAAGAGATTTCTACTATCCTGAACTAGGAATTATAGACCTGAGATATAGCGACGGAGATTATTCTAAGATAGTTTTTTTAAAAGATGGTAAAATTGATAGAATAGCACATTATTATTATGATGGCTTAGAAGTAGACGCAGATTTTTTTATTAATGAACACTACCCATATCCTTACGATTTAACTTTAAATAGTGTTACTATGGTTACTGTAAAGGTAAAACAAATGTTTTTCGATTTAGAGCAAGACTTATGGGTTTTAGTAAATTTAGAGGCTGTGTTTGAGAAGGTGGTAGAGTAAGGTTTTAGTATTTTATTTCTCCCCGTGCTACCGCTAAGCTCTGCTTAGTGGCAACAACAATGAATTCTGAAAGCTTTCTGGAAATAAATGGAGGTTTAGTTTTCTTATTCTTACCGCCACTAAGCAGAGCTTAGCGGTAGCGTAGGGAAGTTAATTCTCAAGAAAGAAACGAGAAATGGGTTGAAGGAAGCGATATTTTAGGTAGAATGGAAATTCCATTTTCAGATCAAGTATTAATTAAAAATCCTTGTGATAATCAATTATATCCAAGGATATATAGAAATTCAAGTTCAATGCTAGAAATGCGACCAGTTCAGGTGCAATTTTAATAATTAATAAGAGTAGGCAGCAATTTTATTGCTGCCTACTTTAAAAATTAGGCCATGAAAATAATAGTAACAATATTAAGTATCTCTCTACTAGTTTCTTGTAATAAAGAAGATACACCAGTACCCCACCCCAATCTAGGTAATTATGAATTAATAAGTTTAACCTCTGATACTGCTTTAGATTTAAATTATGATAACATAAAATCTGAAAATTTTAAAGAAGAGCTAAGTGTTTATTATACTGGATTTAGAAAGCCTATGGACGATTTAATCTTTACTGAATCAACTTACGGTGCAAACAAATGGTATTTTAGGTTGTCCCTACCAAGAGATTTCTACTATCCTGAACTAGGAATTATAGACCTGAGATATAGCGACGGAGATTATTCTAAGATAGTTTTTTTAAAAGATGGTAAAATTGATAGAATAGCACATTATTATTATGATGGCTTAGAAGTAGACGCAGATTTTTTTATTAATGAACACTACCCATATCCTTACGATTTAACTTTAAATAGTGTTACTATGGTTACTGTAAAGGTAAAACAAATGTTTTTCGATTTAGAGCAAGACTTATGGGTTTTAGTAAATTTAGAGGCTGTGTTTGAGAAGGTGGTAGAGTAAGGTTTTAGTATTTTATTTCTCCCCGTGCTACCGCTAAGCTCTGCTTAGTGGCAACAACAATGAATTCTGAAAGCTTTCTGGAAATAAATGGAGGTTCAGTTTTCTTATTCTTACCGCCACTAAGCAGAGCTTAGCGGTAGCGTAGGAATCAAGCGCTTTACTTTTTAGTTTATGATATTAAGGAAAAAATGAAGTTAAGTATGCCAAGTAGAAGGCAAAAAGTAAAAGTAAGTCAAGAGCTTTTAAGTGAGTTGGAGGCGCAGGATGTCCAGTTTAAGTTGAATTGATATTAATCGAACTGTCATTCTGAGCTTTTTCAATGGAAAAAAAGCGTGGGAATCTGTTTGTCGGTAACTTCGATTTTTCAGCTTTCTATCAACAGATTGTTACGTCACACACTCCTCACAATGACGATATTGATTAAGCTTTTCCATCCAAATAATCCCCTAAATTACTCAATTTATCATCCCAGAATTGCTCATAGAATTTCATCCACTTATTCACTTCTTGAAGTTCTTTTGGGTTGGCGTTACAAAAGCGTTCGCGTCCTTGAGCATCAATAAATACCAAACCTGCTTCTTCAAGTGTTTTAATATGTTTGGTAACACCTTGTCTTGTCATTTCAAACTGATTTGAAATTTGAGTGATAGACAATGCTGAGGTTGCAATAACCAAGGCGTGAAAAATATCACGCCTAGTTGGATCTGCAATGGCCTTAAATAGTTTGGTGATTTTATCCTGCATTAACCGTTTCTTTTAAATAGCTAGTTAAACCAGAAATACAATTATCCCAGCCACCATTAAAACTTTCGAACATGGCTACGGCTGTTTCGCCAGCATAATTTGAAATTCCTGAGTGTTCTAAAAAGAGCTTTGTGCCGTTTGGTGTAGAAGTTAGTTCCCATTTTACGGTAGTTTCTGTTTTTGTATCGCCAACTATCCATGTATATATTAATAGGTACGGACTTGCGTTTTTTACTTCGCCACTAATAACAGTGCAACCTTTCTCGTTTGGAGGTGAAGTAAATGTGTACTTATATCCTTTTTCTGCTTTAAAATCAGCAGGGATAAACCAGGTAGATATTTCTTCGGCTTTTGAAATGGCGTTCCATACTTGGTCTATGGCGTGATTAAATACGATTTCTTTTTTGATTGAATCTTTCATTTTATTCGTTTTTTGATTAATATGCAACTTTGTGGTTGCTAAATTAAAGCAAGAATTCGATATACGCAACTTTTTAGTTGCTTAATTGTGATTTTGTTTTGGGAACGCCTATGCGCAAGGGATAGTAGAGGAAAGCCCACAGCGACCTTTTGGGAGCGAGGACTTGTAACGGATAGCCCGACCCTTGTGGTTGCGCCCAAAAAATTGAAATAAACCTAGCTAATGCTATCATAGGCAAAACAAATTGTTGGTTTGTAAGCTTTCGAGTTTTTTTTGACTAATTTTGTATGATTAAAACGAATTAAGAAATATTAAAATATAAATATTATGGCATTAGAGATAACAGATGCAACGTTTGAAGAAACGGTATTAAAAAGTGACAAACCAGTATTGGTTGATTTTTGGGCTGCTTGGTGTGGACCATGTAGAATGGTTGGACCAATTATAGAGCAAATTAGCGAAGAGTATGATGGTAAAGCTGTTGTAGGAAAGGTTGATGTTGATGCTAACCAAGAGTTTGCTGCTAAATATGGTGTGCGTAACATACCTACTGTTTTGGTGTTTCAGAATGGAGAAGTTGTTGGTAGGCAAGTTGGTGTTGCACCTAAAAATGCGTACACAGATGCTATTGACGGGCTTTTGTAATAGATAAGAAAAAGAAAGTTGAAAAGGTTTGCCGTATTGGTGAGCCTTTTTTTATTTTAGATGCAAATTAATAACGAAAGTGCTGAAAATGGTTGCCAAAGTTCTCAGCTTATAAAATAATTAAACGATTGAAAATTTAAAAGATATGAGTGAGCATAAAAAAATTCAAGATGCTATTGATAGTAAATTAATAGAACAACGTAAAGTGTTTTTATGGGGACAGGTTGATGATGAATCGGCTAAACATGTTATTGATAGGTTGATGTATTTGGATGCATTAGAGACTAAGGATATCCATTTATATATTAACAGCCCTGGAGGTTATGTAACTTCTGGTTTTGCTGTTTATGATGTTATGAAATCTTTAAAAAGCGATGTGTCTACCATTTGTACGGGTTTTGCAGCCTCTATGGGTTCACTAATATTATCTGCTGGTACAAAAGGGAAACGTTTTATTCAACCACATGCGCGTGTGATGATTCATCAACCAAGCGGTGGCGCTAGAGGACAAGCCAGTGATATTGAAATTACGGCTAAAGAGATTGTAATTACTAAAGAGTTAAGTGCGCAAATATTAGCTGATAATTGTGGGCAAACCTTTGATAAAGTCATGAAAGATTTTAACCGTGACCATTGGATGGGAGCAAAAGAATCTGTGGCCTACGGCATTGTAGATAAAGCGATATAAGCCCCTAAACAGCCCCTAACCCCCGAAGGGGGAATGCCACTGTTGTGGAAAGTGGGTTGCCGGTTATTAAAATGAATCTTTAAATATTAACAATACACTTTTACCTCATGAGTGTTCCTCCCCTTTGGGGAGGTTAGGTGGGGGCTTCTTATGAATTTACAAAACGAACTTAATAAAGCAGAAGGATTTAAAAACCTAGAGCTACTTGCAAAACAAGTGGTTGAGGGTTTTATTGCCGGTATGCATAAGAGTCCGTTTCATGGGTTTTCGGCAGAATTTGCTGAGCATAAAATCTATAATCAAGGTGAGAGTACGCGCCATATAGATTGGAAACTGTTTGCTAAAACAGATAAGCTTTATACAAAGCGTTATGATGATGAAACGAATTTGCGTTGTCATATTATTATAGATAATAGTAGTTCAATGAACTACCCGAAGTTGGATTCGTTTTCTATTAACAGCCTAAATAAGATTGCGTTTTCCGCATTGGCAGCAGCCTCTTTAATGCATATTTTAAAAAAGCAACGTGATGCTGTAGGCTTAAGTATTTATAGTGATAACTATGATTATTATGCGCCTGAGAAGGGGAGCGAACGTCATCGTCAAATGTTATTGAATCATTTAAGTGAAGCTGTTATTTCGAAACCTTTAAATAAGCAAACAGAAACCTATAAGTATCTACATGAAATTGCAGAAAAGATTCATAGGCGCTCTATGATTTTCTTGTTTACAGATATGTTTCAAACAAGTGAAGATGAAGTTAAGTTATTTGAAGCCTTAAGACATTTAAAATATAATAAGCATGAGGTGGTTTTGTTTCATGTGTTTGATAAAAAGAAAGAATTAAATTTCGATTTTGATAATAAGCCCAAACGTTTTATTGATGTTGAAACGGGCGATTACATCAACTTATACGCCGATTCCATTAAAGAAAGTTATAGCAAAGCAGTTGATGTGTATTTTGAAGCTTTACGATTAAAATGTGCCCAATACAAAATTAAATATGTTGAGGCAGATATTAATAGAGATTTCAATAACATCCTCACTACCTATATGATAGAACGCCAAAAGTTTGCTTGATGAAAGTTTTCTATAAAAAAGAGAAAAAAAGATTTGAGATATAAAAAAAGGCGTGTATATTTGCAACCGCAATAATGCAACGGTCTGGTAGTTCAGTTGGTTAGAATGTCGCCCTGTCACGGCGAAGGTCGCGGGTTCGAGTCCCGTCCAGACCGCTAAAAATTGCAAAAAAGAAAGCTCTGAGAAATTAGGGCTTTTTTTGGTAATTATAATGATGTTGTGTTGTTCCCGAAGGTAATTCGGGAAGTAGTTTACCAAAGTAACTTTGGTAATCCAATGGAAAGCTTTCCTTTTTTCTGAATAAGAAGATTGGGATGCTTTTTTGTTTTGGAGCCGTTTTGAATTTAAAATATAAATGTGAACTTTCATAAACAACGGTGTCTAATAAATGCTATTAATCAATATAGAGGGGCTGCAAGAAATTGTAGCTCTTTTTTTTGTTTTTAGGTAAACTTCTCAATAATTGGATAATTGAAGGTATTCGTTTAAATGAAAATGATATATTATTAAAGAATTTAAAAACAGTATCTTAATAATAGTAAGTAAAAAAAGACTTACCAATTTTTTTATTATATTTATTATTTTAATGGGTTTCTTAAAATTTACAATATTGCTAAAATAAATCTAACCATATTTTGGTACATTCTCTCTACGTATAAATTTTTAAAAACTATCACAGTTGATTATTTAATAGATTTTATTTAATTATGATTTCGAATAATAGTAAGAACTCAACAAGGGAAGTAAATACAGAAATAAATATTGTATGAACATTTACACCATTATAATTACGGAGTTTTTACTTATATCTTCGTGTATACTTCTATTATTTAAATTAAGAGCTAGACTTGGTTTAGCACCACTTTATATTCTATTGGGAGCAGTTCAATATCTGCAAGCTAATTTAGGTAGTTCACTAAGTTTTAATTTTTTTGATGAATATGTGATTTATCCTGGATCCATTATTTTATTTAGTGGAATACTATTTGCTGTGTTATTAATTTATATAAAAGAAGGTGTAGCTAGTGCTAGGACTCTTATTATTGGTATAGTTTTTTCAAATATTATCATGTCCTTGATGTTTGAAATTACTTATTTACAGCAAATTATTGATAGCCAAATTAATAATACATCGTTAAATTCTGAATCTATTTTTAATATAAATTTTAATTATTTATTTAGTGGAACGGTTATATTATTTATTGATTTTTTGTTACTAGTTATTCTATATCAATATTTAATTTTAAAATTTAAAAAACTTCCTTTTTTTTTAATTCTATTAATATCTCTATGGTCAATTTTAATTTTTGATGCAGTAGCTTTTAATATTGCAATATTTTATGGAACTCCATTATTTAAAACCTCATTATTAAGTCATCTTTTAGGTAAATCTATTGCGGCTATCATATATTCAATAATACTCTATTTGTATGTAAAATATTTGGATAACGATAATGAAACAACAACTTTTATTGCCAACCAAGAACGAGATATTTTTTCAATAATAAAGTATAGAAAAAAATATGAAGATCTTAAGATCCAAAAAAAGATAGATGAGAAAAAATTAACATCTCAAATAGAAATAACCTTAAACAATATTTCGGATGGTTTTGTTTCTTTAGATACCAATTGGTGCTATACTTATGTAAACAAAAAAGCGGGTGAGTTTTTAGGAAGAACACCAAGCAGTTTAATAGGAAAACATATTTGGACTGAATTTCCTGAAGGCGTTGGGTTGCCATTTTATATGGCTTATTATAAAGCCGTTGAAACACAACAAACGCAATATTTTCAAGAGTATTTTGAGCCCTTTGGTAAATGGTTTGATAATAGAGTTTATCCTTCCTCCAAAGGGTTAACTATTTATTTCACAGATATAACCGAACAGAAAAAGGCAGAAAAACTCTTAATTGAAAGTAAAGATTATCTTGATAACATTATTAATAATATTGGTGACCCCGTATTTGTAAAAGATGATCAAAGTCGTTTGCTCGTTGTAAATGATGCTTTTTGTAAAATGTTCGGTCTTTCAAGAGCAGATATAATAGGTAAAACATTAGCTGAAGATGTGACTCCTGAAGAAAGGGAGAGTTTTTTAAGTATTGATAAGCAGGTTATATCTAATGGAATTGAGAGTGTTAGTAAAGAAAGTCTTACAGTCAGAGATAATGAAATACGAATAATTTCTACTAAAAAAACTAGGTATGTTGATGAAAAAGGTGTGAAGTTTTTAATTGGAGTAATTAGAGATATTACAGATCAGAAAAAATCAGAAAAGGAAATTCTTGCCCTTGGAAATCGAAATACACTCATAATTGAAACGTTACTTGATGGATTTATATTAGCTGATGCTACTGGAAAAATTTTGGATGCAAATCCTTCTTATGTTAATATGATAGGTTATACACTAGAGGAGTTGCTAACAATGAATATAAATCAGTTAGAATCAGCCTTGAATCAAAAACAGATAGATGAAAGGATAAATGAAATGGTGAGTAAGGGGTTTGCAAGATTTGAGTCGAATCACAAGAAAAAGAATGGAGAAATAATTAATTTAGATGTTAACACTTTTACAATGCAGGTAAATGAACAATTCGTTGTTGCGGCATTTGTGAAAGATATTACAGAAGGTAAAAAAGCAGAAAAAGCATTAAAAGAAAGTGAAGAAAAATTTTCTAAAGCTTTTGAATCTAATCTTATTGGAAAAGCCATACTTGATAAAGAAAAAAAGATTATTGAAGTAAACGAAGCGTTGGCTAACATGGTTGGATTTAAAAGAGAAAACATGTTAGGGAACACAGCGGAAGAAATAGGATTATTCAATTTTGATAGTCAAAAAAACCTGGAAAATGAAGAAAAGTTATGGAGTCAATTTAGAAAAAATGGTTATGCTTCAAATATTGAATTAGAATACCTTATGCAATCTGGAAGACAACTTTTTATATTAATCTCTTTAGAAGCACTTCAGCTAAATAATGAAGGTCATGTTTTGATTACTATTCAAGATATAACTGAAAAGAAAGATGTTGAAGAAGAATTAGAACAGCACAGAAACAATCTTGAAGAATTAGTTGAAATAAGAACTGAAGAGGTTAATTCGAAAAATATGGAATTAGAACGAATGAATAAAATATTTATTGGAAGAGAATTAAAAATGAAAGAACTTAAGAGTATTATTAAGGAATTGCAAAAAAAAAATGATAAATAAATTAACTATTAAAATATTGAGCCCATTTAATTTTGCTTTACTATGAAAAGTAATACTTTATATCTGTATTTAAAAAAACCTTTTGTAGCTGGTTTCATAACTTTTATAATACTCCTTTTTATTGCTCAATATATTGCTTATCAGCAGTATTTAATAAATAAAAATGAGCAAAAGAAAGAAATAACTAATGAGGTAAATTTAGTTAAAGAAAAACTGCAAGCTTTAGTGATGTATAACTATTCTGCAACAAAATCACTGGCATACATAATAGAGCGAAATGGAATACCTCCTGATTTTGAAAGCATAGCAATTGATTTATTAGAGCGCCATGACTATTTTGATGCGGTGGAGTTAGTTGATAGCAATGGTGTAATTACACACGTTTACCCACAAAAGGATAACGAAGTAATTGGATTTAATATTATGTCAAGTAATGTGGCTAGTAGAGGCGCCCTTACTACTATAAAAAGAAAAGATTTTTTTATCGCGGGGCCAGTTAATCTAAAACAGGGTGGCGTTGGTATGATTAGTAGACAGCCAATCTTTATAGATGACAAATTCGCAGGATTTTCTGCCGTTGTTATTAAACTATCCACTTTCTTTAATGACTTAAATATAAACTATGAAAATGATAGCCGTTTTGATTATCAGATATCGAGGGTTAATAAAAAAACGGGTAAGGAAGATTTTTTTTTAGAAAACGATATGTCGTCTTTTGAAGAATTTGCTGTTCCTATAGAAATGTCTTTTGGTGAATGGAGACTGTATGTAGTGCCTAAACATAATACAATAAAGTCAGTAATATGGTTTGTAGTAATTGGATTTATGATAGCAATAGTTGGTGGTTGGATTGTTTGGTTATTAAACGGACAATCGGAGCGATACAGTAATTTAATTAGTGTTAAATTAACAAAACAAGAATCAGAATTAAAATCAATACATGAAATCACAAGAGATCGTATTAAAAAAAGTGAATCAAATTTAAAAAGAGCACAACATATAGCAAGCCTTGGGAGTTGGGAGCTGGATATCGAGATGAATAAATTAACTTGGTCAGCAGAAATGTTTAGAATATTCGAAAAAGACTCGAAAAAATTTGAGGTCACTCAGCAGAGGTTCTATGATGCCATACATCCAGACGATAGGAGTTTAGTAATCAAATTAATTACGGATTCAATAATGAACAAAAAGCCTTATCAAATAACATATCGCTTATTGTTTGATAAAAACCGCATAAAATATGTGGATGAACATTGTGAAATATTTTATGATGAAAATCAAATTCCTAAAAAGTTTTTTGGCACATTACAAGATGTTACAGTTAGAATTGTTAACGAAAAAGAATTGTTAAATTATAAAAACAACTTGGAGAATTTGGTGAGTTTGAGAACCGAAGAACTTAACGATAGTAAAGAAGCTTTATTAAATCTTTTAGAAGATATAAATTACCAATCTATTGAATTAGAAAAAGAAAAGATAAAAGCGCAATCGGCCGATTTAATGAAGTCTGCATTTTTGGCTACCATGTCACATGAGTTAAGAACACCCATGAACTCTATAATTGGTTTTACAGGTATATTATCAAAAGAATTGGCAGGACCATTAAACGAGGAACAAAAAAAACAACTAGCCATGGTTAAAAATAGTGGTGAGCATTTATTAGGTTTAATTAATGATATTCTGGATATTTCTAAAATAGAAGCTGGTAAATTAAAAGTGTCTTTTTACCCTTTTGATTATTTAACATCTTTAGAAAAAACAATTGCCTTTTTATTACCACAAGCTTCAGCTAAAGGACTGAAAATGATTACTGAAATTACCGAAATGCATATAACGCTTATAAGTGATGAAAGACGGGTAGAGCAAATTCTATTAAATTTACTTTCAAATGCTATTAAATTTTCGACAAAGGGGACTATACTCATAAAAGTTGGCGTTAAAGATAATTTGCTTATAACTCAGATAATAGACCAAGGAATTGGAATAAGTAATGATGATATTATTAAATTATTTATGCCTTTTATTCAAATTGAAGGAGGGCTTAGTAGAAATCATGAAGGCACTGGTTTAGGACTAGCAATTTGTAAAAATTTAATTGAAAAATTAGGAGGAACCATTCAGGTAGAAAGTCAATTAGGAATTGGGAGCAATTTCACTTTCAAGTTACCTTTAGAAAACGCCAAGAATAAATAATGTGATTTTCAAATAAAGAATTTATAAAAGTAATATTTTTGAGAACATCACCTATTAATTAATATATGACAAATAACATGAAGCCATCTATTTTGATAATTGAAGATAACGAGCAAAATATGTATATGTTAACGTATTTACTTGAAAAAAGTAATTATAAGGTAATTATAGCTTATAATGGCATTGATGGATTAAAGTTAGCACACGAAAACCATCCTGAAATTATTTTGATAGATATTCAATTACCCGATATGGATGGCTATGAAATATGTGCCAAATTAAGACATAATGGTTTGCCAAAAAATACCACTATTATTGCGGTTACATCATATGCCATGGGAGGAGATAAGGAAAAAGCCATTGAAGCTGGAGCGGATGGGTATATAGAAAAACCTATTAATCCCGACACTTTTGTAAATCAAATGGAAAGCATTCATGTTGCTAAAAATTAGAATTAATTAGGATGAAAACTATATTAATAGTAGATGACATATTTGAAAACCTTTACATACTTAGGGTAATACTTGAGAGAGCTAATTTTATAGTTGTTGAAGCGAAGGATGGTAAGGATGCGCTTGAAAAATTACATAAAAACAGTGTAGATCTTATTATTTCGGATATTTTAATGCCTGTAATGGATGGCTATATGTTTTGTCAAGCATGTAAAAAAGATGAATTATTTAAAAACATTCCATTTGTTTTTTACACCTCTACATACACTGAAAAATCTGATGAAGATTTTGCTTTAAAACTTGGTGCGGCTCATTTTTTAATAAAACCTACGGATTCAGACAAAATATTACAACTAATTCAAAATTTATTAACATTAGTTAAATCACCCGTAAAGCCCAAAGAAAACGCACAATTTACTGAAAAAGAAGTTTTAAAACTTTATAGTAAGCGCCTTATAAGTAAGTTGGAACAAAAAAATTTAGATTTAGAAAAAGAAATATTTGAGCGCGAGAAAATTGAGCAAAAACTAATTAATGAAAATGCCGTATTAGATTTAATAGCTAATAATACACCAATAAAAAAGGTGTTTGATCATATAATAATTAATTGCGAATCACTACACCCAGAATTTTTTGGATCCATTAGTTTGTTACAAGAAGATGGTATTCATTTAGATCTTATTTCAGCGCCAAATATACCCAAACCATACAATTTAGCAGTTAATCGAGTCAAGATAGGTGAAAATGTAGGTTCTTGTGGTACAGCAGCGTTTATTAAAAAACCAGTAATTGTTTCAGATATAAGTACAGATTTGCTATGGGTAGAATATAAAGATATTGCATTAAAACACAATTTAAAATCGTGTTGGTCTGTTCCAATACTTTCAGAAGAAAACAATGTTTTAGGTACCTTCGCAATTTATAGTAAAGCTATTAAAACACCATCTTTAGAAGATATTCGAGAATTAAATTCTGCTGTGAGTTTAGCAAAAATAGCCATTGTGAAATTCAATATAATGGCTGAAGTTAAAAAAAGAGATGAATCCTATAAATCTTTAGTTAATCAAGCTAGTGATGCTATTCTTACTTATTCATTTGATGGCACCATACATGCTCTAAATAAAGCGACCTACGATATATTAGGATATACTAAAAATGAATTTTTAAAATTAAAATTTCAAGATGTAATTGTAGGTGATATTATTGAAAGCCCAGAGATACATAAAAAAATACTTAATAGAAAATCTGTAATTTTTGAAAGACAGTTAATTTGTAAAAATGAAACTTTAATAGAAGCAGAAATCTCGGCAAGATTACAAAAGGATGGTAAAATACTTGCGATAGTGCGTGATATTACGGAGCGCCGAAAAGCTGAATTAGAATTAAAAAGAGCTAAAGAGTTTTCAGAAAGTTTAATTAATTCTATGCAGAGTGGACTTTCGGTAATTGATTCAGATAGTAAGCATATTCATGTAAACCCAGCATTATGTGAAATGACGGGATATTCTAAAAAAGAATTATTAGGAATTTCACCACCTTTCCCTTATTGGCCGGAAGAATATTATGATGAAATAAATGAGATTGTTGAAAAAACATTATTAGGGATATACAAGGGCGGAGAAACGGTTTTTAAACGTAAAAATGGCGAGCGTTTTCCAGTAGAAGTAACTATTTCAAGAGTTAAAAATGAAGAGGGCGCTGATGTTGCATTTTTCGCATCCATAGATGATATTTCTGTAAAAGTTAAGGCAAGAGAAGAATTAAATAAAACCCTGAGAGAAGTAAGTGATTTAAAAAGTCAATTAGAGCAAGAAAATATATATCTACGGAATGAATTGGATTTAGTTTTTAACTATGAGGAGATGGTTTATGGGAGTGAAGCATTCAGTAATGTTTTAACAGAAGTAGAAAAAGTAGCGCCAACAAACGCTACAGTATTATTGTTAGGAGAATCTGGTACAGGGAAAGAATTATTAGCTAGAGCAATTCATAATATTGGATTACGAAATAATAAACCATTAATTAAAGTTAATTGTTCGGCCATACCAAGAGAGCTTTTAGAGAGTGAATTATTTGGGCATAAAAAAGGGTCATTTACAGGTGCTGTAAATGATAAAATTGGAAAGTTTGAATTAGCAGATGGAGGCACCCTGTTTTTAGATGAAATTGGCGAACTGCCTTTAGATATGCAGCCAAAAATATTAAGGTTTTTACAGGAAGGTGAAATTGAAGTTGTTGGTGGTACTGATTTAAAAAAATTAGATGTTAGAGTCATCGCAGCAACAAATAGAAATCTTAAAGAGGAGATAGAGAAAAAACAATTTAGAGAAGATTTATATTTTAGACTAAATGTGTTTCCAATAGAAATCCCTCCCTTAAGAAAACGTAAAGATGATATTCCTTTATTAATAGAGCATTTTTTAAATAAGTTTAATAAAGCGTATGGGAAGAATATTAAATATATATCTGATGATTCAATGAATCAACTAAAGGCTTATCATTGGCCAGGAAACATTCGAGAGTTAGAAAATTTAATTGAAAGGTCTTCAATATTATCTACTAGTGAGACGCTGTTAATCCCTGGTTTTGAATCTAAAAATCAAAAATCAATATTGCCAATTAATAGTAAGAACTTATCGTTTGACCTGGCACAACGAAACCACATTATTCAGGTGTTGGAGCAATGTAATTGGAGAATTAGTGGCCCTAACGGTGCAGCAATACTGCTAGATTTAAAACTAAGTACATTACGGGATAAAATGGCTAAACTTAACATAGCCAAACCACAATAAAATAACGGTATTCCGTTAATTGCATATTATTTGTTGTTTTAATAACGATATGCCGTTATTTTTTGTGACGTACGTTTAATACAAATATTAACGTAATATATTGAAAATCATTTAATTAAAACATTTCAATTAGTCCTTTATACATTTTGGCACATCAATTGTCATTCAGTTTTTAAATTGAATAACAATTATGGGCAATAAAATAAAATGTAGAAAAGCTAAATTTTGGCTTGAAGATGAAATTCTTTTTTGCGAATTTAATTCTAAAAAATGCAAAAATGAATTTAATGAGGATTTTATAGAAGATTATTTAGAAGCTATTGCCACATTATCTGATGGTAAATATTTCCCTTTACTTATAGATCTCAGACAGTTAAATAGCAAATACACATTTTCAGTAGTAAAAACTCTGGCTAAAAATTCAGATCTTAAATCAGCAATACTATCAAAGTCCTTTGTGATAAAGTCTTTTTTTATACAATTTAAACTCATTGTAATGAAAATAATTCAAGACCCCATAATTCCTAATAAAGTATTTAGGAGTTATCAAAAGGCAGTTAAATATTCCCTTGAAACCAACTATATTTTTAACACATACTACTAATATGACTAGAAAGAATGAGACAATACAATTGGAACGAACCAAGTTTTGGGTTGATAACGGGATTTTGTTTTGTGAAATTTTGAACCTCGACCCCGCTCGCAATTTAAACGAAGATACAGTCGAGAGTTATATACAGACCGTCTCTAAATTGTGTAACGGCAAAAAAATGCCTTTTCTTATAGATTTAAGAAATACGCATGGCGCTTTTTTAAGTACAGCTGCCAAAAAATTAGCAAATAGCTCCGAGCTTTCTAAATTGGGTTTAGCAGAGGTTTTTGTAGTCAATTCTTTGAAAATAGAGTTATTAATTATTTCATATAAAAGAATTTACGAACCAATTATCCCTTTTAAAATATTCAAGAATTATAATGAAGCATTAACATTTTCTATTAATACCAAAAACTCAGCTAATGGAAGTATTTAAATATTTTAAGTGGCGTATAAACCCCGATTTGTCCATTTTACAATTTATAGAAAGTAATGTGGCCATTTCGGTATCAGATAATCTAGGTCGCATAATATATACTAATAATCGATTTTGTAGTAAAATGGAGAGTAAGGAAAATGAACTTTTGGGTGTTGTAAATAGTATATTCTTATCTAAAATTCATAAAGCCCCTTTTTATAAAAATTTATGGAAAACTTTAGAAACTGGTTGCTTATGGAAAGGTGTTTTAAATTACAAAACAAAATCAGAAAAAATAATTTGTTTTGAAACTACCATTGTGCCATTAAAGGATAATAAAGGTATAGTAGAAAGTTATGTGTTTATGTATCTAGATGCTTGTGAGTCCAAGTTAGATTGTCATCAAACAAGCTATACACAATATTCATAAAATAGTTGTTTCAGAAGATAAATTATTGAGAAAGTAAATTATAAGCTTGATGGACAATTGATGACATGCCCCAAATTCGATTTTAAACAATATTAATACATATGGTGATTATTGTTTTGAATCAAAACCAAAAATGTTATGAAATTAATTAAACAACAAACCTGGAGAGAAAATCCAGAAAATATACTAGAAGAATTTTTAGAAAATCATACAAGTATTTCTATAGTAGATAAGTTAGGGAGAATTATTTATGCAAATAATAAGTTTTCTGAGTTAATTGAAATCCCCCATAAAAGAATTTCGGGAGAATTAAATTCAATTTTAAAATCAGAGCGACATGCTAATCCTATTTATAAGGACTTGTGGACTGTTATTAAAAGCGGGCAAATTTGGAAAGGAATACTCTCAGATTATACAAGTTCGGGTAAATTATATAAGTTAGACACAACAATAATTCCAGGAAGAAATGGTAAAGGAGAAATAGATAAGTTTGTTGCTTTTTATGTTAATGTGAAGCCAAAATATGATGCTCACTTAACGAATGTGGATAGTGAAATTCCGGCTAAAACTTATTATAATGGTATTTCAAATTCAGTGATTACAATTAATGTTTTTTCTGAGATTACAAATTCAAATAGAGGATTTGGAAAATTGAATGAGATAGAAGTTTTAGGATGTAGTTTGTATAGTTTTATTAGCCCTATTTTTCATAACATGGTTAAGAAAATCATTAAGAATGTTTTTAATGACGCCAAACCAAACCAATTTGAAACTATTGGTCCTAATTCAGAAGGCGTAAATGCCATTTTCGTATCGCAAATTGGTCCTGTACTTAATGCTAAAGGTATTGTTGTTTCTGCTACAATTTCTACTCAAGAAATGAAAGATGTTAGTGAGGTTAAACAAGAATTAATTGAGAATGAAGCAAAGTATCATACTATTTTTCAATCGATGAAAGTTGGTATTATTGTAGTTGTAGACGACGAAGGGAAAATTACAGAATGGAATAAAGGTGCGGAACTTGCTTTTGGTTATACTGAACGAGAAATAAAGGGAGAGTATTTGACAAAGTTAATTACAAGTAAGGATAGAAAAACGGGCATAATTGGATTGTTGAATGCAGTAAGAAACCTTCAAGACTTTAAAACAAATGATACTGTTGAAATGAAAGGTTTAAAAAAAAACGGTATAGAATTCCCCTTAGAGTTCGCCATAAGTAAGTGGAAAAATGGAGGCTCAAATTTTTATTGCGCCATGATGCTAGATATTACTAAACGAAAAAAATTAGAAGATAATTTAAAACGTAAAACAAAAGAATTAGAATTGTTTATGTATAGAACTGCACATGATCTTAATTCTTAATATGCCATTAAAAGTCAAGCTCCTAAATAAAACCACAATTAATTATAAACCATATCTAAGGCAGTATGATCATGAGGAAAACGATATTAACTTAGATAATATTAAGAAATGCCCCTAACAAAATTTACTATTAATTAGCTTAGTACATGACAAAAATTGATAATATATCGGATGTCAATCTGAGCGCAGTCGAAGACATTGGAAATATCGTATTCAAAAGCATTTCGACTGCGCTCAATGTGACACTTTTATATTTTTGTCATGTACTAAAATTAATTAGCTAAATTTTTAAGTATGATGAAAAAGTATATTATATGGAATGCTCTAATTTTCTTTAACTTTATTTGTTGTTATTCACAAATTGTTAATGATGGAATTTTACATATTTCAGATTCAACAATTGTATATTTTGAAAATGAGTACACTAATAAAAGCAAAGGAGTACTGAGCAACCACGGAAACCTGTATTTAAATAATAATTTTGCTAATTATGGCACAATAGCACCGTCCTCAGGCACAACTTATTTTAAATGCATTATAAATCCAGAAATTAATGCCGCAGCTGTAAATTTATTTAAAATTTCCTCTCCTCAAAATAATAGATTAACATATTTAGGCAAAAAAACAAGAGTGTTTCAAATTAATGCTGCATTATCTCAAAATGATAGTTTGGAATATTATACTTTTTTTATAAGTAAAAATGGTGTAACAACTATAACAGAAACAAACACTTTAATGCCGGTAAAAAACACGTTAGACAAATCAAATAATTATATCTCATGTTCTGTTGAGTTAGCTCTAAATGAGTATATAGAGATCTGGGCATACGGGCAAATTGATTCCGGTATTAAATCAATAACCGTAAGTACATTAAAAATTAGTTTGAATTAATTAATAGCAATTTTTTTAAGTAAAACTAATTTAAAGCATCCCTTGTTCAATAAGTAAGAAGGGGTGTTTTTTTACATGATGTGGTTTTTGCAATGATGCATATCCCTTTTTGTTTTAATAGTTTATTATTACAAGAGAAGAAAAAAAATAATTCGCAGTTACAAAGAGTTATTTTGTAAATTGCCTAGATTTAAAATTATTAATTTCTAGAATGGTTACTTTAAAACAATTAGCAAAAGAATTAAACGTTTCAATATCAACAGTTTCTAAAGCATTAAACAATAGCGAAGAAATTGGAGAAGATACGGTACGACGAGTTAAAGAACTTGCGAAATTATATAATTACAGACCCAATAAAGTAGCCTTAAGTTTAAAAAATAATAAAACACGAACCATTGGTGTTATTATACCTAATATTCTAAATCGGTTTTTGGCAAAAGTTCTTTTTGGTATTGAAAGTGAAGCTACAAAACAAGGCTATAATATAATAACTTGTATCTCAAACGAATCTTTAGAAAAGGAAAAGGAAAGTTTGCAATTATTGGCAAATGGAAGTGTTGATGGTTTCATATTATCAGTTGCTGAAGAATCTCAAATTAATAATGAAGTTGAACACTTTAAAGAAACAATTAAACAAGGGCTACCCATTGTTATGTTCGATAGAGTTGCACATGATGTTTTATGCGATAAGGTAATTGTTGATGATTTTGATGCGACCTACAATGCAACTAAAAACTTAATTGATGAAGGAAGAAAGCATATCGCTTTTATTAGTAATATAAACGATATGAGTGTTGGTAAGCTAAGAGAACGTGGTTATAATAAAGCCATTATAGAAAATGGGAATCTTGAACCTTTAGTTTTAAAAATAAAGAAGAAAGATGACCATCAAAAAAAAATAAAATCGCTGTTTAAAAAGCACAAAACTATTGATGCGATTGTTGCTGCTGATAGTTCTTCGGGTATTATAGCCTTAAATACTGCGGTGAGTATTGGTTTAAAAGTGCCAAAAGATATATCGGTAATAGCATTTGCTAGCAAATCGGATTCAAACCATACCCTTCCTAAACTAACAACTATTAGGCAACACGCTAAAGCTATAGGTGCACATGCCGCTGAGTTACTTATTAAAAGAATACAGAATACTGGCCAAGAAGAAGATGTTAAAACCAAAATAGTAAAAACGAGCTTAGTTAAAAACAAATCCACATTGTAATCCAACACATACAGAATTAACTTGTTTTGCATTTCGTCGATAAAAAAAAGTGCATTTCGTCGAATATTTTACATTTCGTCGAAAAAAGTGATGCTACATATTACTTCTTAACATACTTTAGCACTCCTTAGTTGAGCGACCCATTATATTCCCTAAGTTCAGTTAAGAAGAATTAATCCACTCTGACTTTTTTAAGTCATTTCCCTCATTAAAAATTTTATAGAGTCGTTCTGCATTTATTTTGTATTCGATTTTAAGTTAATTATCCATTTTTCCCTTGAGCCAAGATTTTGTTTTTCAAAGTCTTAGTGACCATTTTTATTTATAAAAATCAAGAAAACTGTATAACCTTAAATCCGAATTAATATGAAAACCTTAAAAATTACTTTATTAGTAGCATTATTTTTTGCATCCATTACATCTTGTACAAAACAAGATTTAAATGAAGGTGATATTCAGACAGCTTCAGACACCGAGAAAACTTTGTTTACTGGTGGTGGAGTTAACGAATAAATAATATCTAATTTTTTTATAAAAGGCTCTTTGTATAATATGCAAAGAGCCTTTTTATTTGTATAAATTAAAAAATTATAAATACATTTGAGGAAATAGTTAATACTTTCCTTTAATTGAAACTTATATTTCTTTACATATTCTTGTTATTATTTAATACTATATCTGAATCACAACAGAAAAGTAGTTTGAAAAAAGTTGATTCTATTCAAAAGTATGAATTGAATACTAATATTACTGATTCATCAACAATTGCTAATGCACATTACAAGATTGGAGAATTATATAGGTATAGTGTTTTAGGTAATTTAGGTGATAGTGCTTATTACCATTATCATAAAGCTGAAAAAATATATAAAAAATTACATAATGACTATAAATTAGCATTGACTCTTTATGGAATAGCTGTTATTCAGAAAGATGAAAAAGATTTCACGGGAAGTGAAGTCAACTCAGTTGAAGCTATTGCGTTATTAGATAAACTAAATCAATCAAACAATGTAATACGGTATAAATCTTTTTTGTACAATAATTTAGGGCTATTATTTGACCAATTAGAATTATATAATGAATCTATTTCATATCATAAGAAATCTCTAGATTTAAAAGGAGAACTCAAAGGCGATACTAAATCGACCATTGATAATTCTAAAAATAATTTAGCATTATCTTATAAAAACTCAGGACAGTATAAATTAGCATTAGATTATTATAGCCAAGTTTTAAGAAATAAAAACTTAATTAATGAACGACCTTCTTTTTATGCATTAGTGTTGGATAATTATGCGCATACTTTGTATTTGTCAAAAAGCGAAGATGAGTTACCTGAATTATATATAAAAGCATTAAAAATATGTGACAGCCTTGGCGATAGTGCAGCAAGTTATAATTCAATTATTATTAATCAGCATTTAGCTGAATATTATAATGGGCACAATAAAAAAGATTCAGCATTGTTTTATGCGTATAGGGCTAAAAATATTTCTGAACAATATCATAATGATGATTTATTAGAATCACTTTTATTACTTTCTAAAGTTGAAGAAGGTAACGTAGCTGTAAAATATTTAAAAGATTACATAAAACTTAATGACAGTTTACAAAAAGCAGAAAGAACTATAAGAAATAAATTTGCAAGAATTAAATATGAAACAAATCAATTAGAGCAAGAAAATATTAAAATTTCAAAAGAACGTTTGTGGCTTTTAATAATATCTATGGTTGTTATTTTGGCTTCATTTCTATTGTATCTGGTAATTTCTCAGAGGAATAAGAATA
This sequence comes from uncultured Algibacter sp., assembly GCF_963976535.1. NCBI lineage: Bacteria > Pseudomonadati > Bacteroidota > Flavobacteriia > Flavobacteriales > Flavobacteriaceae > Algibacter > uncultured Algibacter sp. The sequence goes on from NZ_CAXBLF010000016.1 coordinate 54,620, forward strand.
AAGAACTACAATTTATTCAAAAACAACAAGAGACTAACGAGGAGATTTATAACCTCATGTTATCGCAAAATGAAGGTATTGAAGAGGCAAGAGCGCAAGAAAAGAAACGAATTTCTGAAGAACTACATGATGGTGTTTTAGGACGGTTATTTGGAACTCGGTTAAGTTTAGACAGCTTAAATATGAATAATAGCGCAGAGGCTATAAAAACAAGAAGCCAATACATTGACAGACTTAAAACTATAGAAGAAGATATTAGAAAAGTATCACATAAATTGAATACTGATTTTGTTTCAGGTTCTGGATTTATAGATATCATAAAAACGTTAGTCCAAACACAAGCTTGGGCATATCATTTAAAATATAAACTTGATCATGATGATGCAATACATTGGTATGAAGTTTCAAACAAAAAGAAGATACATATCTATAGAATCATTCAAGAAGCACTTCATAATATATATAAACATGCTAATGCAAGTAAAGTGACTATTAGTTTTAAACTAAAAAATAATGTAATTTGCTTAATCATCTCAGATGATGGTTCTGGTTTCGATGTCAATAAAGCTAAATCAGGCATTGGTTTAAAAAACATGAATTCTAGAATAAAAGAAATAAACGGAACTATAAACATAACTTCAGAAAAAGATGTTGGAACTAAAGTAACCATAGAAGCACCAATACCCTAACGACAAATTATGATTGAAAATATAAAAATACTTATGATTGATGACCACCCAATGATTATTGAGGGGTATCAAAATACATTGCTATTCACAAAGAAAGATAACCAAGAATTAGAAATTGATATTGCTAATAATTGTGATGAAGCTGTAGCATTAATGGATAAGTCTGTCCAAGAAGAAATGCCTTATGATGTGCTGTTTGTCGATATTAGCTTACCGCCTTCATCGGATGGTTCAATGAGTTCTGGAGAAGATTTAGCAGAATATGCTCGAAAGATTTTACCAAGTGCTAAAATTATTATTTTAACCATGTTTAATGAATCTTTTAGAATTCATAATATTATCAAAACCATAGACCCTGAAGGTTTTATGATTAAAAGTGACTTAACATCTAGTGAATTAGCAAGTGCTTTTCAGGCAGTACTTAATAATCCGCCTTTTTATAGTGGCACTGTAAATAGCCATATTAGAAAAGCCATAACAAGTGATATTGTTATAGATGATAAGAATAGAAAAATTCTTCACTTATTATCTCAAGGTGTTAAAACAAAAAATTTAGCGACTCACTTAGATATTTCTTTAAGTGCTGTTGAAAAAAGAAAAAAGCATCTCAGAGATATTTTTGAAGTACACGACGGACAAGACGAAACTTTACTTAACGAGGCTAGAATAAAAGGATTTGTATAGCTAAAATATTACATAAATAAAAAAAAGGTGATTTTATTAATAAAATTACCTTTTTTTTATGCGCTTGAAACCTATGCTACTGTTGAATACTACTATTACCCCGTAAAGGTGTTACGGGTTTCCCGCAGTTTGAAAACAATGGTTCTAAGTATATTTGTTTATCAACACTTCAAAAATTAATTAATCCCTCAATTTTTTTGTTGATAATAGCAATTTACATAAACCCTATGGATGTGAGAGACCCATAGGGTTTCTTCTTTTTAAATTGAAAAATAATTCCTCGATATTTTAAGAGAGGTATCTGTTGAAATTGTCATTCCCATGAAATCGTAGATTCACGAATACAGATTTATTCAAATATTGAGCTATAAGTAAGATGGGAATTAAAATAGAGCAACTCTATAATCCCATAAAATACCAATGTAAAGACCAAGGTAGATTATAGCAACTACAAACTTTATAAAGGTTGATGTTAAAAAACCAATAAAAGATCCAAAAGCGGCTTTTGTAGCTGTTTTTGTGTCACTTTTGTTTATAAGCTCTCCTATTAAAGCACCTAAAAAAGGGCCAATAATAATACCACCAGGAATAGGAGCAATCAACCCAACAATAAGTCCAATAGTTGTACCAATCATTCCGTATTTAGTACCTCCAAAACGTTTTGTGCCTATGGCTGGAATAATATAATCAAGTAGCCAAATAAATATAGCGATGGCAAAAGTTATAATTAAAAACGATTTGTCCATGGGTATCGCATCGGTAAAATGAACAACTAAAAGCCCAATCCAACTAGTAAGCGGTCCTGGTAAAATAGGTATGAAACTGCCAATAATGCCTAAAAACAGGATTAGTGCAGCAATGATAATTAAAATGATATCCATAAAAATGTTTAAGTTTTACCAATTTAACTATAAAATGCCGTACAGAAAACGAAGTTGCTTTTTTGTTCTATGACGCTGTGATCGATTTGCATAACCAAGTTACGGAAATTGTGAACAAGAAAATAGAACAAAAAATGAACAAGTTTGAATGCGATATTTTATAGTTAAATTGGTAATGTATACTAACTTAGACTAAAAATCATGCCAAATGTTACATTTTTAAACTAAGTAATTAGTTTAAACTAAATATTTAGTTATATTAGCAAAGTGAAATATTTCACTTTGCTATGCTGAACTTGTTTCAGTATCTCAATAAAAAACAGAAATAGTATCAAAAGATACTGAAATAAATTCAGCAAAAATGAAGCAACTTACCAAAGCAGAAGAAGACATAATGCAGATACTTTGGCAATTAAAAAAAGCCAATGTAAAAGCCATAATAGAAGAGTTTCCCGAGCCAAAACCTGCTTACAATACCGTATCTACAATTGTTAGAATTTTAGAAAATAAAGGCTTTGTTGATTATAAAAAAGAAGGGAAAGGACATGTTTATTTTCCGTTAATGGAAAAGCA